>JALLOL010000394.1 GCA_027717875.1 Acidobacteria bacterium AH-259-L09
CGTCGACAACTCGCTGCAGCTGTTCCGGGTCATCTTCGATGAATTCGGCGGTGCCCCAGATTTTGATGCGACGGCGGTTCGCATAGTCCATCAGGAAGATAAACGCTTTGCTGTTTTCGCTCAGATTTCCCAGGGAGATGTATTGGGCATTCCCCGCAAAGTCCGCCAACGCAAGCGTATGTTCATCCAGCACTTTGAGGAAGCCTTTAGGACCGCCGCGGTACTGGATGTACGGTTGACCATCCGCGCCCGCAGTGCCCAGATAGAGGGAGTCCCGCTCGGCGATGAATTCCGCGAGTTCGGGCGTCACAACATCGCGCCAGGGTCCCTGGTCGCCCCGCTGTTCCATCTTGGCGTAGGAGGCGCGTGAGCCGCGCTTCTCCTGGGCTGCCTTGACCTTGGGAGTGAAGCCGATTTCACTGATCGGGCGTTCCATGATAGGGCCTCCTTTCCTTCCATAAAAGTTAGGTGTCTGTTTGGGGCTGAATCGTAAGGTACGCGAACCCCTTTTGCCGCGGTTGAATGCAAACATATAATAGCAAGGGTTCATACTCCGAGACCAAGGTTTACTTTAATCAAGAACCTCTGTCTGAAGATATTAAAATGAGGTCACGACGAGAAGCTTCAGCTCGTTATCGCTGATTGGAGGGCGCTATGACCTATCAGTTTATCGTCGACACGTACGAAACAGAGCGTATCAAAGTGTTGAGCGTATGGAGTATGTTCAAGGATGAAGAACTCCCCATCCGTCCTCACTCCAAGGACGCACGCGGTCGCAGCGTACAGGAACAAATGGTTCACCAGTGTGTGAGCGAGGACTTTTGGTTCAAAGAAATCCTGGGTGTCGACGTCGCGGCTCCACCGCTTCCCGAGACCGAGACACGAATCGAGTTCATTCGTAGGCATACGCAGGATTCGTCAAGGCGACTCGATCAGCTGCGCCACAAGAATGAGGCGTGGTGGGAGGAAGAAGTTCAATTTTTTGACGTAAAGCGCACCCGGGCCTGGATTATGGTGCGGCGAATTGCGCATACCGCTCACCACCGTGGTCAACAAACGGCCATGCTGCGTATGCTAAAGCATGACTTGCATAGCACATATGGGCCGACCGCCGACACGGGCGGGCTCATGCAGCATCATGCCCCCACTCTCTACGCGTATCCAGATGAAAAGGCCCTGCTCGATGGGGAAGCAGCGGGTGGTAGAAAGAGTCCCCTGCCTGGGCCAGGAGATACGCCTCCCACAGAGAGGCCTGGATAGGCTGACGCTTCGAAGGGATGGGTTTCCACCTTCACTCCAAGAAGGAACCGGGCAATCTGCATATTGAGCGTTATTGGTAACCCATCCCTCGTTTCACTGACCTGCCGCTGCAGACGAGGATGTTAGCTTTAGGGCATGAAGGGCGTCCAGAAAACGTGAACATGCGGAGCTGAAGTCTCCTGCCTTGAGGGAATAAGCGTGAACATGGCTCGGTAGGGTTCCAGGACAAAAATACACAGAGGACTACTTATGTCACAATTCGGAGAAATCTACGAAAGGGTTCGACCCCTAATTATTTGGTTGGGTTTGGGTGAATTGGCGTGGATTGGGTTCTGGCTTCTCAACTTTGGTGACACGACTCCAGGATATATGGCTATTGCCGTTGGTTGGTTGGTTGTGATGCTGGCCTGGATGGCTCTGGTAATCTACCTTGGGAACCGGGGTGTCTTTTTGAAGCATACGCGCTGGCTTTCCAACCTCGTTGGGTTCGTCCTGGTGTTGGCACTCCCGGCCGTATTGTTTGGAGCCATCGATGTGGCAAGGGAAGGGCTTGTACTTGCTGCATCCCACACGTCTAACCTCCAGTTGGCCTCATTCCATGTGCTTCGCCTGCTCGCCATCGGGACAGTCATCAAGTACATTCAAGGTCAACTACCGCTCCACTTCGTGATCTTTGGATCCGTTCCGGATCTGCTGTTTGCTTCGAGCGCCGTCATCGTCGCCATTCTCGAAGCAACTGCTCCCTTGGGGCAAGATTTTCTCATCGTTTGGCACTTCGTCGGCTTCTTCGTATTCTTTGGTCCCGGTATTTCCATGTTCTTCTCAGTACCCTCGCTATTGCGCATCTACCACGACAAGCCGGACGCATCCCTCGTCTTCCGGTTTCCTATGCTTCTGGCCCCTAACTTCACCGTCCCATTGTTCGCTCTAGCACACGTCTTTGCACTGGTTAAGCTCTTT
>JALLOL010000395.1 GCA_027717875.1 Acidobacteria bacterium AH-259-L09
CGCGTTGTCGCCCTTGCGGAAACCGAGGCGGATGATTCGCGTGTACCCACCATTGCGATCGGCATAGCGCGGTGCCAAGGTATCAAACAACTTGTACACCACTGATTTCTTGCGGACGAGAGCAAGTGCTTGGCGCCGGGCGTGGAGAGTCTCGCGTTTTCCGAGAGTAATGATCTTTTCTGCAAAGGGACGCAACTCCTTAGCTTTAGGTACGGTCGTGATAATTCTCTCTTTATCCAAAAACTCCGTCACCATGTTGCGCAGCATGGCCATTCGATGACTGGATGTCCGGCCCAATTTTCTGCCTGACCAGCGGTGTCGCATAGTTTTTACTCCGTAAAAACGCTGACAACTGACAAAATCCAGAATTCAGAATTCAGAATCCAGAATTCCTCAGGAATAATCGTGCAAACAAGGAAAACTCACGGCTCCAGCCGCAGCTGCTTCCAGTTAATCTATTACAGTGAGCGAGGCCGACATAGGTGTTGAGCCTTCTGAATTCTGAATTCTGAATTCTGTCAGTTGTCACGCCTCCACTTCTTCCTGAACAGGGCGCCCCTCTTCCAAATTCATGCCGAAGGAAAGTCCCATATCGGCCAGGATTTCTTTAATTTCATTCAAGGACTTGCGCCCAAAGTTCTTGGTCTTAAGCATCTCCGCCTCGGTCTTGGTGACAAGGTCACCAATGCTTTGGATATCGGCGTTTTTCAAACAGTTATAGGACCGAACGGAGAGCTCCAACTCTTCCACGGATTTAGTCAAACTCTGGTTCATTGCCACCAATTCCTGCTCTTCTTCTGCTTCTAGCATCTCTGCCTCTTCTTCGAAATTGATAAAGATGTACAGGTGGTCTTTGAGAATCTTGGCTGCTTGTGCCACGGCGTCTTCCGGCGAAATGCAGCCGTTGGTCCAAACCTCCAGGTTCAGTTCATCATAGTCGGTTAGCTGACCCAGTCGGGCCGCCTCAACATAAAAGTTGACTTTTTTTACCGGCGAATGAACAGAATCCAGGGGAATGTAACCGATGTCCAGATCTTCCTCGAAATTCTTATCGGCCGGCACATATCCACGCCCTTTTTTGACTCGCATCTCGATATTCAAATTGGCCGTGTCGCTCACGGTGGCGATGTGAACGTCCTCGTCCAATATCTCCACCGCCGGGTCGGGTTTGATATGCCGCGCCTTTAGATCACCTTCTCCCCTCGACTCCAGGTAAAGGGTCTTGGGTCGATCGACATGTAGCCTGATGGGAATTTTCTTCAGATTCATAACCAGGTCGGTCACATCCTCTTGCACCCCTGGAATCGAGGAGAACTCGTGCAGAATTCCCTCAATCTTTACTGCGGTGATTGCCGCGCCTTCGATTGATGAGAGGAGAGCTCTACGCAGCGCATTACCAATCGTATTACCAAAACCCCGCTCGAAAGGTTGAGCATAAAAGTGCCCGAAATTCGGACTCAGCGTTTCCTGATCAGCGAAAAGCGTTTTCGGTCTCTGAAAAACTCCCATGTATTGTCTCTCCGTTTTGTTTGCTGTTAATTCACTCGTGATGACGCTTACTTCGAGTACAGCTCAACGATCAGTGCTTCCTCTACCGGGATAGTGATGTCTTCACGTCTGGGCAATTCCAGCACCTGACCTTTGAAGTTCTCGTTGTCCAGGACAAGCCAGCTGGGAACACCTCGTCCCACCACTTCCTCCACATTGCTCCGAATCATCTCATTCTTCTGGCTTTTCTCCCGAATCGAGATCTCGTCACCTTTAGAGATGAGATAGGAAGGTATGGTCACTTTTCGGCCGTTGACCAAGATATGGCTATGTCGGACCAGCTGCCGCGCTTGTTTTCGCGAGCCGGCAAACCCGAGGCGGTAAACGATGTTGTCCAGGCGTCGTTCCAGGAACTGCAAAAGCAGCTCACCGGTGATCCCCTTCTTGCGAGCGGCCTTTTCGAAGTAACATCGGAATTGGTTCTCCAAAACCCCGTAAATCCGCTTTACTCTCTGTTTCTCGCGCAGTTGCAAACCATAGCCGAGGACTTTTCGGCGCATGCGCATGTTGCGTCCATGTTCACCTGGCAAAAAGTTCCGCTTTTCAATTGCACACTTCTCCCCGTAGCATCGCTGTCCTTTCAAGAACAACTTCATCCCTTCGCGTCGACAAAGTCGACAAACAGGACCGATGTATCGTGCCAAACTGACTGTCCTCCAAAGGGGCCGTGT
>JALLOL010000396.1 GCA_027717875.1 Acidobacteria bacterium AH-259-L09
TCCCGTGGGGTCTTCCTTGTCCACCAGCGTGGCCAACAGATGGTCGCGTCTTAAATCATCATGATCGTTTAAGTCTTCATAGCCCAGGGCCAACGCATAGACCCGCTGGGCCACCAACTCCTCGACGCTATGCTCAATCAGCTTCGCATTGCGCTCGTCTCGAAAGCAGCCCGCGAATTGATGGATCACCCCAGTCCGCTTTTCCACCTCTCTGAGCAGCAGCCCTCCTCCCTCCGAGGTGATCTCTCCGCCATCGAATCCGCCCACGACTGTGCGCCCACCCAACCCTTGAAACTCGAACCGTTTTGGATTACACTGTGTATTCACTGAGGGCAGCTCCTTTCTTGCTATAAATTGTTGATTTATAAACTACTTATAGCAAAAGGGGCTGTCTTTTTTTCTTTTAGTGTGAGAAATCCGGGCTAGTGATGACTGCTCTTGCGGGAGTCGCTTTCTGGGCCCTGACGCGTACGACGCCGCAGCCCCTGACGCAGTTTGAGATCACTCCTCCAACAGCCGCACCTTTGGACAGCCGCCGTATTTCTAGTGAGCTAGCCATCTCACCTGATGGAAGGCAAATCGTCTATCTCGCCCAGACTCAGGGCACGAGCCAACTCTACTTACGTGCGATGGATGAGCTGGTGTCCAGACCGATTCCTGGCACCGAGGGCGCAGCGGGTGACCAATTCTTCTCGCCCGATGGTCAGTCTGTGGCGTTTTTTCTGGCTGGCAAATTGAAGAAGGTTTCGCTCAGGGGGGGGGGCCACCGATCACCCTTTGCGAAAGTCCAGGGCAATGGTCGAGTGGGAGTTGGGGGCCGGACGATATGATCGTGTTTTCGGTCGGGGGTGGGGCTGTACCGCGTCCCGGCCGCTGGGGGCGAGCCGAAGATCCTGGCCAACCCGAACCAGGAGAAGGGTCGGCTGGAGTATCCAGAGATCCTGCCGGGTGGAAAAACCGTACTCCTGACCTTGAACGTGCCGACTCTCAACAAGTCCCAGATCGTGGCCCTATCACTGGAGACGGGAGAGCAGAAGATCCTGCTTGAAGGGGCCAGGCAAGCTCATTACGCACCCACCGGACACCTGGTCTATGCGCTGGCGGGAACCGGAACCCTGATGGCCGTCCCTTTTGATCCTGCCAGGCTTGAGGTGACAGGTGACTCCGTCCCCATTCTTGAGGGCATCCGACAGGAAGGCAGCGTGGACTACGCCCTTTCCGACGCGGGGACGCTCGCCTATATTCCGGCTGGTGGAGCGAGTGCGGAACTCCGCTTACTTTGGGTGGACCGAAAGGGAATCGAAAGTCCAGTAACAGAAGAAAAACGCGCCTATGAGAACCCCTCCCTTTCACCCGATGGGAAGCAGGTGGCCTTAAACGTATCGGACAACGTGTGGATCTACGATTTCGAGCGCGATTCGTTTAACCGCCTGACCTTTGAAGGAGAAATCAACGAAGTTCCCATCTGGACGCCTGATGGTAAATGGATCACCTTTAGTTCCACCAGAGATGGTCAAAGGAATCTATACCGAAAGCCAGCCGATGGGAGTGGTTCAGCAGAGCGTCTCACCACCAGTGAGTTCAATCAGATTGCATATTCCTGGTCACCCCATGGGACTTTATTAGCCTTCGGAGAAACTCGTCCCGATACTAGGGCGGACATTCTTATTCTTCCAGTCGAATCTGACGCCAAGCCTCAACCTTTTGTAAGCACGCCTGCGACCGAGTGTTGCGCTCGATTCTCGCCAGACGGCAAATGGCTGGCCTATGTCTCCATGGAGCTGGGCCAGCAGCAGGTCTATGTGCGGCCTTACCCGGAATCCGATGCCAAATGGTTGGTTTCGGGAGAGGAGGGCGGAGATGTACCGGTTTGGTCACCAGATGGGAGTGAGCTTTTCTATCGCAGTGGCAATAGGATGATGGTTGTCTCCGTTCAGACGAAACCTACCTTTAGCATGGACAAGCCTAGGGTGTTGTTTGAAGGATCATATTTTGTGCACGCACGCCGTGGAGTTTCTCCATCCTACGACATCTCCCCTGATGGACAGCGCTTCTTGATGATCAAGGAAGCAGAGGGGGGAACCCAAATCCACGTCGTCCTCAACTGGTTCGAGGAACTGAAACGATTAGTGTCCACCAACTAGCAAGATCGGTCGAACCATGTGGCGATGCGTTAAGGGAAGTTTCCCTGACGAAATTTCTACCACATTTC
>JALLOL010000397.1 GCA_027717875.1 Acidobacteria bacterium AH-259-L09
GACATCGTCAAAAGACACCCAGACAAACTTGGATCCACTTTCAGACTGGTCGATAGTGACTTCGTGGCCCACCGGGCTGGCTGTAGAGTCCTTTCAGCAGTATTCGCCCAAATTCTGACGCCAATGGGGATCGAGTCAAAGGCTTGACCGCGCCTGTAAAGAAGCGTTAATTTGGGATGCGCCGTCTTGTATACAGTAATCAGATGACTCATCAAAAGCATGCGCTGGACAAGCGTGAATTAGAAATTGCATCACTCTTCAGGGGTGTTGAGCTTGAATCCGTTCAGGATCTCCTTCGAGACTGCCCCGTAAAGTTGTTAAAACAGGACGAGGTACTGATTCACGCTGGGCAACCCAATCACTTTCTTTATGTGCTTCTTTCCGGTCGTTTGCGCGTCCACCTTGAGGTCACGCCGACCCCACTTGCAGTAATAGAGCCGGGAGAAACAGTAGGGGAACTTTCTGTGATTGATGGCCAGCCGACCTCAGCGCAGGTTGTTGCTGCCGAGGATTGTCGTCTGCTGGCCCTCGACGAAAAAACCCTATGGTCTCTTGTTAAGCATTCACACCTGGTAGCCTACAATCTACTCTCTGTCCTCGGTGAGCGTTTACGTCAGGGAAACGTCGCTATTTCGACAAGCCAACAGTTACAGCGTGAATACCAACGCGAGGCTGTTATCGATGTCCTGACTGGTCTCTACAACCGTCGGTGGCTCGACGACATGCTGCCACGCCATATGGAGCGCTGTAAAGCAAATGGTGAGAGCCTTTCTATATTGATCATTGATATGGACAATTTCAAAACATACAACGATACTTATGGACATCTGGCCGGCGACCACTTGCTTTACACTATCGCATGCGCTCTGCGAGAAAGCATTCGTCCGGGCGACGCGATTGCACGTTACGGAGGAGACGAGTTCATCGCACTCTTGCCCAATGCCGATGCTCCCCGTGCGCGACCGGTCGGTGAACGCCTGCGTAAGGCGGTCCGTGAGGCCACAGGATCCTCGGACTGGCGCGATTTTCCATCTGTTACCATCTCCCTTGGGTTGGCTCAGATGACTGCTGAGGATGCCCCTGACACGCTCATCGCCAGAGCTGATTCGGCTCTATATCGGGGCAAGAGAAGGGGTCGCAACCGAGTGACTAAGGTAAAGACACGGCCCCTGGCTTAGCTAGTCCGTCGCGAATCCGTGCTGGCGCCGATGATGGGGGCCATCAAAATTCTTGGCGGATTTGAATAACTCATGGCGTCCGTCGGTGGCCACGTCTTTGACTTGTGCCAGTAATCTTTTCTGTTCAGTGGCCTTCATCGACTCAAAGTTCCGGGCGACTTCCAGATCTTGCTCTAAGTCCTTCATCGAAGTGATTCCCACCACCAGCGAAGAAATGGGCAGGCCCAGCGCATAGCGCAGACACTCTTGGGCTGAGACACCGGTCGTGGCGGGAATCCGTCCCTTGGGATAGCCGCCCCCCAGACTCTTCATGCCCAAAACTCCCACACCCTTTTCCAGACACACCGGTACGACTTCGTTTTGAAAACTTCGGTAGTGGAAGTCCATGACATTGATCGGCATTTGCGCCGCGTCCCAGGCAAAGGGTTTGCCGAGCATTTTGAGATGAATGCGGGGATCCTTATGGCCGGTAAATCCTATATAGCGTACTTTGCCGGCCTTTTGAGCCTCTATCGCAGCCTTGATCCCCCGCTTTTCAAACACCCAGTCAGGATCGTTGTCGTAGACCATTTCGTGAAACTGCCACAAGTCGAGGTAATCGGTCTGCAGGCGGCGTAAGCTCTCTTCCAGGTTTCTCATGGAACCCTGGTAATCACGCTCGCAGTTTTTCGTCATCAGGAACACTTTCTGTCGACGTGTGTCCATGGCTAGGGCTCGACCCATGATCTCTTCACTCCAGCCATCGTGGTAGTCCCACGCGTTGTCGAAGAAAGTGATCCCTTGATCCATCGCTGCATGCATGATGCGAATGGTTTCCTGCGGATCTTTTACGGCGCCGATGTGCCATCCACCCAGGCAGAGGATGGAGACTTTTTCTCCCGTCTTTCCCAGAGGCCTTGTGGGAATGCCTGCAGGCGAAGGACGAGTTTGAGCAAGCACCCAGCGACCTAGACTGGCCGCCGCTGCAGCTCCCAAAGTGTTCCCGACAAATTCCCTTCGTGTGGTTTCCGACATAACAC
>JALLOL010000398.1 GCA_027717875.1 Acidobacteria bacterium AH-259-L09
TATGGTCTGCCCGCGAAAGTATTCCTTCTGAGGGATGGCCTCCAACTGAATGCGGTTGTCATCGGCAATCCGCTGCTGGAGTTTCTCAGCCGCTTCAGCATCTTCAGCCTTTAAAAGCACCGAAGAATAGGCTGGACGATTCCATTCTGTGGCAATCTCATTATAATCGCCCCACAATTCGGAATCGTAGGCCGTTCCGTCGGTCTCGAAAATGCCGACCACCCTCCAATCGCTGCGGGCGATATGGATAGTATCCCCCAGCCCCATATCCTGAAAGCGTTTCGACAGAGGGCGACTCACCATGATCTCACGGAGACCTCTGCGAAACTTTCTCCCCTGAGTAATTTTTACCTCCGGACGAAGCTCGAAGCCCACCTCGGAGGTCCCTCGCATCATCACGTTGGACGATTCACCGGTAACCCGCGGATGATTGATGATCACCACAATTTCTCCGGCGGCCAGAGGTTCATTCTCGGCATTGGTGGAAACACCCGGGAGAAACCGCATGATTTCAAGAAGGTCAAGGTTGAAGTAGCTGTTGGTTTCGTTGAGTGACCCTTGGCGAAGGACCACCAGATGGTTATCATGTCCGGTCTCCACAAAGGTGGAATCAAGACCATTGACCAGTGCCATCATGGTGATAACAATGGCCACGGTCAGACCGACACCCAGAGCAGTCATCAGGGTTCCCACCCGCCGAACCCACAGACTACGAAGGTTATATTTCAAAGGGATCTTCATTTATTCTGCCCAGCCTGCATTTCTCACACCGGTTCGTAGCGAGGCACCGGAAACGCCGCCCTGACCAGGCGCGCGACCGAGGCCCCCGCAGGCGTACCGTACAGTACGTCGAGGAGGCCGACGGAGCGCAACGCACTCAGGGCGGATGGTTTCCGGTGCCGTAGTACGAAGCGGTGTGAGAAATGCAGGCTACCATCACTTAAACCACCCGTCTGAGAGCGTCCACAACTGAACGCTGCGAGGCTCTCCAGGCCGGAATGCCCGCCGACAGAATTCCAACCAACAACCCGATGGCGGCACACAGCAGCAAGGTCCCCGGCGTGACATAGAAACGTTGGATCATTCCACCCGTCACCTTCGCCATACTGACACCGGAGTATAGAATTCTCGCACTCCACGAGCCGATCAGAGCCCCGCCAAGAGCCAAACATATCGACTCACCCAGCAGCAGTGACAAGATCTGAAGCTTTCGAAATCCCAAGGCTTTGAGGACTCCAATCTCCCGCACGCGCTCGCGGATCGACATCGCCATTGTATTGGCGGCCACTAATATAATGGCGAAAATCACCACAGCACAGATACTGGTGATGAAAAATTGGACATTGCCCATCATTTCTACAAAGCCCAGTAAAAAGGCCTTTTCAGTCTCGGTCTTGGTTGGAGCGGTGCTGTTCTGAAACAGGGCATCCACCTGATCTGCTATTCGAGGAACATCCTCGGCCGATCTGGCCTTGATCGAATAGGTTCCAGTGAAAGCGGCGTTGTTCATTCCTTCGTTGAAGTAATCCCAATGAAAGAACAGGGTATTGCCCTCATCGGATCCTCCTTCGTAGATCCCTCGCAGTGTAAGCTCTGGATCGAAACGGAAAAGTGCACCCTTTAGATGGATCTTATCCCCAATTTTCCAGCCAAAACGGTCCGCCAGGTTATTCCCGGCAATCGCTCCAGTTCGGTCTTCGAGAAAGGCCTGCTTGTGCTCCTCTGCGATGATGATGTCCGCGTTGACTTCAAAGAACTGGTCGGTGTTCACTGCAAATTGCGCAAAAAAGTTCGAAGGATCCTTGTAGACACCCCCAAACCACATGGAGCCGATAACGGCTTGCACCCCCTCCACCTTCGCGATTTTATCGCGGTAGGCGATGGGTAAAATATTGGCCAAGGAGACTCTGTGGCGAGTGATTAGGCGCAGTGCTGATTCGGGTGTTTCCGGCGGGTTCTGCAATTCGGTCAGCACCGTTCGCAGCGTCGCCACCAAGAATAACGACACCGCAATGCTGGTCACGGTTAAAAACGTACGCCGTCGATTTCGAAACACATTCTTTAAAAGGAGCCGTAAGAATTTCATAAGTCTCCTTCGGACACTTTCAGTCTATATCTTACAGATTCCGAGATCATCAACGAACTCTCTTGCAATAAGCGGCTCAAAGAACCAATGAGCGGTTGAAA
>JALLOL010000399.1 GCA_027717875.1 Acidobacteria bacterium AH-259-L09
CGCACCGATGGGAACAGGTGAAATTTCGGGCGGTTGCAAAATGCAAGCACACGGACTATAATTTTTGAATGGCTACGCTTCATGTTCGAAACGTTCCTGAAGAGATCTACGAAAAATTAAAGAAAAGGGCTAGCGCAGAAAATCGTTCGATCAGTGCGCAAACCATCGCTCTTTTGCGCAACGCCTTGCAAAGGCCGCCAAGGTCCCCAGGCGAAATCCTAGATCAGATTCGCGAAAGAAGCCTGCACTACCAACCGCAGAAGGGCCGCAGCCCTGATAGCACCAGATTGATTCGAGAAGATCGGAACCGGTGAATAGCGTCTTCGTAGTCGATGCCAGCGTTGCTGTCAAGCTATTTGTGCCGGAACCCGATTCAGAGAAAGCCTATCTTCTTTTCGGCCGTCTAGGCGATTCACAACCCATTCAACTGTTCGCTCCCCATCTGCTCTACGTAGAGTGCGCAAACACGCTTTGGAAATATTGTCAGTTCTTCGGTTACGAGCAAAATACGGCCGAGCAAAACCTCAGAGATCTGCGGGATCTCGGTTTACAAATTTTTCCAGATGAGCAGTTATTGGTTGAGGCCTTTCAAATAGCCAGGCAATATGACGTGTCGGTGTATGATGCGATCTATGTTGGACTCGCCAAACTCCTCAAATGCAGCTTCGTCACTGCCGACAAGAGACTGCTTCGACAACTCGGAAAAACGATCCCCTATCTTCTCTTATTGCAGGATTGGGAACCTGACACTGATCCCGAGGATTCGTAGGGCCGCCGGGTCGCCCCAACTGTGCTTGCTGCATGTTTTGATCGAGCGAGCCGTAAGTGAAGGAAATTACTGAAGGATCAGTTTTCGGGTCAGAAGACGGCCACCTCGTACGAATTGGATCACCACTGCCCCATCGTCCGCCTCTTTGAGGCTCTCTTGAATGTCGGTGTGAGAGGAGACTTCCCGGCCGTTGATTTGCGTCAAGACGTCGCCTGCCTGGAATCCTACTTTTTGCGCCGGACTATTGAGCAATACGGATTTAATGAGAAGCCCTTGATCCTTCGGACATCGGAAAAATCTCGCCAACTGTGGCGTCACTGGTTCCACCACGAACCCCAGATCAAGGTGAGAAGGCAGAATCGTCCGATAAAGCTTTACTTGCTCTTCTAGTTTCTGACTTTCCTTCCACAGTCGAGGAATCTCCAGACGCCAGGAGACCATCGGTTCTTTGTCCTGCCGCTCGGTCAGGACTGCCGACACTTTCTCCAGACGACCTCTGCGACGCACAGACAAATTCAGTTGAGCGCCTGAGCCCTTCCAGCGGATCGCCTGCGCCAGATTACTGCGCGTTTGCACTGGCTGCCCATCCACCCGCACAATTACATCCTCGCTGCGCAGCCCGGCTTCTTCGGCCGGACTCCCCCGGATGACCTTCTCCACACGCAAGTGCCCAGCACCGGGATCCAGCATAATTCCCAACCATCCGGCTTTGATATTTTTCTTCTCTTTTAAAATGCGCGTGACTGAACCGCGCACAACTTCGGACGGCAACACCTGCCAAACCTGGATTTTCTTACTGAAAGGATGCGAACGCGCGCGGGTGACAATTCCCACCAACCGGTCCTGTCCGTCCAGCACAAGGCCACCTTCCAAAACCCATCTGTCGACCTTCTTTGCCGTGGACACAATTTGCAGTTCACGCTCTGGAAGCAAATCATTCCCGCTCAGCTTAACCATAGTGGGAGAGACGATCTGCCAGTTCGCCCCTGAAAAGGAAACAAGCCGAATGCCAGTTTCCCTCAATGCAGGAGCCAGGGTTAGAGCATTGCCTCGAGCACTCGGAGACTTCAGAACAACAAGGGCAACCCGTTCGTCTACTCCAATCAGCCGGGCAGGATGTTTCTTGCCATCAGAAGTTTCTACTGAAACACGAACCTCGATTCCCGGCAGACTCAACTCCGGCCAGTAACTGCCCACATAGCAGACAATGTATCCGCCTGAGTCGATTACACAGCCCTGCAATTCTGTCACCTCGCGAACGCGAATGTGAGGAATATAACGACTTTCGTAGACGACTCCCGGGAACTCGTGATCCAGATGAATCCTGACCAGTGAGTCACGAAAACTCTTCTGCGCCGAGAGGAGAGCAACAGAACAAAAGAGAACAATAGAACAATAGAACAATAGAACAA
>JALLOL010000004.1 GCA_027717875.1 Acidobacteria bacterium AH-259-L09
TGTGAGAAATGCGGGCTAATACCTCGTGACGGAAATACGAATAAGATTGTTGCCGGCGCGACGGGCCCAACATCGACAGGTGGCGACGAGGCGATACGAAGCGACCACAGAGAGATCGCAGCCGTCCCAGTATATGCTTCGTCAGTTCGGAGTGACTCAGTGAGGAGACAGGAGGTAGAAGATAAGACTCGGTAGCAATGTTCCAACTCCTGACCCTCCACTTCTAACTCTCAATTGATCAACTCCTAACTCCCGTCTCCTGTCTCCTGTCTCCTGTCTCCTTCTTCAGCTTCGTCATATAGATCCCGGTCAAGATCAGCACTCCTCCCAGGATTTGCAGTAGGGTTATCTCCTCCCCAATGAAAAGCCAAGCGAAGAGGAGTGTCCAAAAAGGGACCAGGTTTGCATAGATAGCGGTTTTCGTACTTCCCAGACGGTCCACACAGTAAAACCATATGGAGTAGGCAACAGCCAGGGAGAAGATGGAAGAATAGCCCAGTTCGAGATAACTCTTCGTGGAGATTTGCCCCCAGTCTTGGTCAATCAGATTGGGGAGCGAGATGAAAAAGAGGGCAAGGGCGCCGACACTAAGAGTGAGAGTGGTGAAAGTGAGAGGCGAATAGCTTTTCATCAGGGTTTTACTGTAAACCGTGTATACGGACCAACAGGCGGCGGCAGCCAGTGTAATCAGGTCTCCGACCAGTGTTCCTGTGCCCACTGCAAACTCCGCACTTTCAAGCAGGATCACCGCTACGCCGCCGAAGGACAAGAAGATGCCCACCCATACGATGCGGCCCAAGTACTCATGCCCCAAAAGTCGGCTCAGCAAAGCGGTAAAAATGGTCCCGATCGACATCAGCAGTCCCACATTGCCTGCCTTTGTCAACTCCAGCCCATGGATGAACAGCGTGAGATAGAAGACATTTCCGATGAGGCCCAGTCCCAGGATCTTCCAGATATCTCTGAGCTGAAGCTGAATTCGCCTTTCCAAAACCAGCGTCGGAATCCACAACAGCAAGGCCGATAGGGGTATACGCACTGCGTTGAAACTCATGGGAGAGAATTCTCTCAAGGCGTCCTTGGCCAGGGGCAAATTGGCAGACCAGAGCAGGACCACGGCCAAACCCAAAATATCCACCAACTCGAATCTTCTCATGACAAAACCCATCCACCAGCCGGTGTTATACTGAATAGCAGCCAGGCAGAGAGGGTAGCCTAGTGATAGAGAAGAAGCCAGAAGGTAGCCTTCTGAATTCTGACTCCCGTCTGCTGACTTCTTCTTCTGTCTTCTTCTTATGGATATTAAGTTATTAAGTTATTGGGGACATTTGGGGACATTGGTGTGGGGACATTGGGGACAGAAGTTTTTTCCTTAGAAGTTTTTTCCTTCGTGATGAAGTTTTGGTGCTTCATGCATGATCCGGGTTAAGTGCTTGCTTATCATTCCCAGCTGTCCGCTTGAATGCCCATTGACAGCCTGATAAACTCTATCGATTGAGACTTTTGCAAGTTTAGTTCCATAGGAAAGATAACCAAAAGAGGAGAGGAATAATGAAGGGAAAACTTCCAGCTGTAGCGGTGGTGCTGTTGTTGACAGTCGGGCTGCAGGCTCATCCGCATTTCCAGAAATCGGTGATCATGAAGCTGGGCGATGTCGAAGCCAAAGTCGTTTTCACCACTTTACCGGCGAACGAAGAACATGTTGCGAATGTCACGGTGGGCGAATTTAACGTGGGTTTTGCACGCCTGACTCTCTCCGGGGACATAACGGCGGGCGATGTGACGATTCCGGCAGGCGAATACTCCATCGGTGCCATCAAGAACGGCGACAACGACTGGACGTTGGCTGTACACCCCCGTCTCGGCCGGGGAGAAACTGCCGATATGTCGAAAGTCATCAAGCTAGACTCTATGTATTCAGCTTCACAAGGGAAAAGCGCTCACATCGTTTTCGACGTCGCTCCGGGCCATGGAAAGCTAGAGGGTAGAGCCGTTCTAGTCTGGCACTTCGGTTCTCACTATCTGGCCGGTGCGCTGAGTTAGAGTCTCCTAACCTCGACCCCACCGAGGTGGGTCTGCTCGGCCCTCTGCTGTGGTTCTTCCTGGTCGCGGATTGCGACAAAGCGCCCGGCGCTATTCGTGATTGTTGATAGTGATGCCGGGCCAGCCGTCCGTGCGGAGTGGCGCGGCTGGAAGTCCGTCACTGCTGTATAGGTTGCACACCGGATTGCCCGCCCAGGCATAGCGAACGGCGACCGCTTTGCCGTCAGGTGGATTGTATCGCTGGAGGGAAGCAAGCGACAAGGGATAGGACGAGCTCGTTGGAAGTCAGAAACAGAAACGAAAATTCACAGAAGGCGTACATAGTTAATATGGTCCAGAAGGAAGGGGTGTATCTGTCAGTTGTTCTGTTTGTCCTGACGTTTGTTAGCACCCCGAATCTCTACGCCGAAATCGACTTCATCAATGCTCACAAGGATAAAAAAGTGACAGCGGTTTACATCGAGGAAGAATCGATCATCATTGACGGAGAGCTGGATGAGTCGGAATGGAATCTAGCCGAGCTGGCCAAGGACTTTATTCAAAGCGAACCGTATTCGGGGAAGCCCGCAAGTGAGCCCACTGAGGTGCGTCTTCTCTATGACGGCAAGAATCTTTACATCGGAGTCTATTGTTTCGACTCCGAAGGGAAAAAGGGACTCATCGTCCAGGATATGAGCAGGGATTTTTCCGGGCGGAGCGGCGATAGCTTCCAGGTGATCCTCGATACTTTCGATGACAATCGTAACGGTTTAGCCTTCGGGACCAATCCCAAAGGAGCCAAGCGTGACATGCAGACGGGCGGAGATGGCTTCAGCTTTAATCGAGACTGGGACGGTGTTTGGCACGTCAAGACCAAGATCACCGATCAGGGCTGGCAGGCGGAATTTGCCATTCCCTTTAAGACGCTGCGCTTTTCGAGTAACGAAAGCCAAGTTTGGGGCATCAATTTTGGCCGCAGTATCCGGCGCAAGAATGAGCGCACCTATTGGGCACCAGTTCCACTTCCTTATCGGGTGTACCGTGTCTCCATGGCGGGAACGCTGGAAGGCATCAACGGCGTTCGGCAAGGCCGCAACCTGTACGTCAAACCGTATCTCTCGACACCTGTGCTGCGCCGGAAAGACGACGATATCGACTTTACCCCTGATGCTGGCCTCGATGTAAAATATGGGCTTACTTCAGGGCTGACACTCGATCTGACGGTTAACACCGAGTTTTCCCAGGTTGAAGCTGACGACGCGCAGATTAACTTCACCCGCTTCAGTCTCTTTTTCCCAGAGAAACGAGAATTTTTCCTGGAGAACCGGGAAATTTTTGAATTTGGCAACGTCGGATTCAGAGGATTCTCTGGTCGTCGTCGCAGCGGTCGTCTCAGCCTCTTCAGACCTCGCAACGACCTGATTCCTTTTTTCAGCCGACGAATTGGGATCTCAGAGGGTGGGCTGGTTCCTATTCTGGGTGGCGCCCGACTGACGGGAAGGGCGGGCAAGTATCGCCTGGGAATCATCACCATGCAGCAGGACGACTTCCAGGACATCCCGTCGACCAACTTCACCGTTGCCCGCCTGCGTCGCGATCTTTTTCGGCAGTCCGATATCGGAGTGCTCTTTATTAACAAGCACCAGGGTAGCGGTCACTTTAACCGCACCTACGGCGTGGACGCGAATTTCAATTTCCTCAATTACCTGTTTGTCTCCTCCTATGTTCTGAACACGGATACTCCCGGAATCCTTGAGCGGGACAGGGCCGGGTTTTTCAGGATTGCCTGGAGAGATCGGCTCTTCGATATTGAAGCCTCCCACGTGGCCATCGAGGAGAATTTTAACACCGAAGTGGGGTTTGTGCCCCGAGGAGGTTACGACAGAGATGAGGGTGTGGGCAGGGCCATGCGAAAGAGCAGTGCCGAGTTCAATCTGACCCCCAGGCCGGAAGGACGCATCCCCTTGGTCCGGGAGTTCAGGCCCAGTATCGAGGCCGATTACATTACCGATTGGGACAACAATCTCGAGACACGAGAGATCAACAGCCGTTTTTCTATTGAGTTCAACGACGGCAGCTTTTTCTCCATCGGTCGCCGCTCGACCTTCGAACGCCTCGTCGAAGAGGACGAGGTTCTGGACGAGCCCCTGGCTCCCGGTGACTATCAATTTGATGAGTACACGGCATCCTTCTCCAGTGATCGCCGCCGCATGTTCAGTGGGTCGATCAACTGGAATGAAGGAGAGTTCTACAATGGCGAGAGAAGGTCCTACGGGGTCGGAGTGGGGTTCGCGCCCAGCGCGCAATTTGGGCTGGACCTCTTCTGGAATCACGCTGATTTGAGCTTCCCCACGCGCGATTTCAGCACCGATCTCGTGAGTTCGTGCGTGGCCTACTCCTTCACCACCAGCATGTTCCTGAACGCGCTGATCCAGTACAGCAGCAGGGACGGTTTCGTTGCCAGCAATATCCGCTTCAATTTGATCCACAAACCGCTGAGCGATTTGTTTGTGGTTTACAACGAACGCCGCACACCCGAAGGAGAAGTGATCGACCGGGCCCTAATCGTCAAGTTGACCTATCTTTTCAGCTTCTAAGTAAGGCTCCCCCTTGTCGTAAGATCCGGAAGAAACCTCAGGTTGAGATTTACGTGTAGGGCAACGAACCGTTGGCATCGCCTGGCTTTGAGCTATAGTATTTTCATCCAAACGGATGTGACAAAGGAGTGGAGGATGGAACCAAAATCAGTTCCAAGATTGCTGATCCGCAAGGCTGTCAAGCAAGATAGTGCACTCATATTAGCGTTCATCAGAGAATTGGCTGAATACGAGCACCTGGCCCATGAAGTCACCGCCACGGAAAGAACCCTCGAAGAATCGCTGTTTGGTGCGACGCCTTTTGCAGAAGCAGTGATAGCTGAATATGAGGGCAAGCCAGTGGGTTTTGCCGTATATTTTCATAACTTTTCAACCTTTTTGGGTCACCCCGGAATCTATCTGGAGGATCTCTATGTTCGCCCGACTTCTAGAGGCAAAGGAATAGGACGGGCATTACTTACGTATTTGGTTCAACTGACGAAGAAACGAAATTGTGGTCGTCTGGAATGGGCTGTTCTTGACTCGAACGAGCCCGCAATTAAATTTTACCGGGGCCTCGGGGCCATTCCGTTGCATGAATGGACAGTGTTTCGCTTGACCGGAAGAGCCCTAAATCAGCTGGCGGAAAAGTAGTAGAAGGCGAATAGGAAGTTTCAAAAACAATCAGGGTAATTAGTCGCCTTGTGTTGAAGAACACAGTTTCATTTCCTGCCCAAGGTAACGAGTTTCTCTTCCCTAGATTCACGGGTGCGAATCCCCCACCGCTTGAGATCTGCTCAATCCCTGGACCGGTGGGGAGAGACGTGCTAAAGTTGGATTCATATGGGGAATCTTGGTTCAATCGCCACTAGTGAGAGGAGGTATCGTTATGAGGTTTCTCGTCACGGTAGAAGCATTTGAGCACATCAAAACTGGTCCTGAGGAGATGCGTTTGCGGGAGGTTGCTGGAGCGCAGCTACAACATATCGCAGACTCTGGCAAGATGGTGGAAGGGGGAATTTTTGCAGACGCACGCGGGGGTTTCATCGTCGTCGATGTAGATACGGCAGCGGAGTTACAGGAGCTACTCGGCCCAGCTTTTCTGGTAAATTTCCACGTTGAGACTCATCCGATATTATCGTTTGAGGAGCTTGCGGCCTTCTTTCAGAGGCACGCAAACGAATGACTCCCTCACCTGAAATGGGCAGGAGGGAACGCTCTGGGCGGTGCCGTTTGATCTTGAGCAGCTTGAGAGTGTCGGCCCGTAGGGTCGAAGAACACAAGCGACTGGTGCCGACCGGGGAGTGATTCGGTCTCAAATATCGCAGGTAAAACACCCCCAATGCGCTTTGAACTTCCGATATAGGGGTGGCTGAGATCTTGCCTGAAACGGTCTACCGCTTGAGGTATTTCGTCAGTCCGCCGCCGGCGGTTGGACGTGAGCCCGGCCCTTCCGCCGCGTACACGTTGCCCTCGGGGTCCACGGCCACACCTTCGCCTGCGGCGCCGTGGGGCCTTCTATCGGTCTCATGCGGTGGAATAAAGGCCGTGACCCTATCTTCCGTGGTGCGCCCGATGCGGATGCCGGTCTTCCAGCCGGGGTGGCGGGTGGGGTTCGATTCGGAGTCGATCGCATACAGCGTATCGTTGGCGTCGATGAACAACCCGCTCACGCGGCCGAACTGCTCAAACGCGGCGAGGAAATTACCCTCCTGATCGAAGATCTGGATGCGATGGTTCCCCCGGTCGGCGACGAAAAGGCGCCCTCGAGAGTCGAATGCGAGAGCGTGGGGTGTGCGGAACTCGCCGGGCGCCGTGCCGATTCGTCCCCACTCCTTGATGTATCGCCCGTCCTTCGTGAACTTCACGATGCGTCCGGTTGAGCCGGGAGGGGGATTGTCGTTCTGACCGCTATGTCCGTCCGCGACGAAAATGTCGCCATTCGGTGCGGTGATCACGTCGCACGGCTGATTGAAGGTATCTGGACCACTCCCGGCCACCCCCGCTTTTCCGAGCCTCATCAACACCTTGCCCTGCGGACTGAACTTGATGACTTGGTGACCCTTTGTTCCTGCCTCGTTACCTTGTGAGTCGGTCACCCAGACGTTTCCGTCGCTGTCCACATGGAGTCCGTGTGGAAGCACAAACATCCCCGCGCCAAAGCTCGTCAAAAGCTCCCCTGTCGAACGGTCGAACTTGAGGATCGGCGCAACGTTCGAGGTGTCGCAGCCGCCGGCCAAGGCGTAGGCGCCACACCGGTCATAGGCCCAGACGTGCCCGTCGGGGCCAATATCGACGCCCGCCGTCGATCCCCACTTTCTGCCGTCGGGCAGCGGTCCCCACTTCGTGATCACCGTTGGATTGGGATTGGGTAGGTTGTTTTTGGCCGGGTCGACGACGTCAGTCTGCGAGTCCGCCTCGCTTCCCGACAGTGCGATCACGGCGATACCTGCGATAAGCGCGAATTTCAAGCGACTGGACATTGACATGGTGGCCCCTCCTTTGAAAAGAAGAATTTTAATTTACAAGCTCCTCGAGAGGCAAGCTCTCTAGACGTGTCTCTCACTGCTTGGTTGGCTTCAATATAGCATCGGGGAAGAAGTCGATCCACGATTACTTTGACCACTTGCGTTGCCTTTGGAAACCGAAAGCGGCGTTGTTGCATAAATCGAAATTGGCACCAACTCTGCGGTTTAAGTGCGAACTGTCAAATCCTTACAGACTCGGGCATTCCCAAGCTCGTCATCCGATTCAACACTGTGCATCGGACAGTTGCTTCCACACGTTGATTATCGCAGCACCGTGCAGACAATCGGTCACGCCAATGACAAGGATCAACCAACCGGCACTTAGGCCTTCATTGCACTCGACAGTTGTTCGAGGCAGGCGGGCGAAACAAGTCGATACTCAACCAACTTACGAGCCCGAACTCGACGGTAGGCAATCAAGTCGCAGAGGACCAGGTCGGTGGCGCCAAGACCACTTGGACTCTGAGCGGTTAACAAATACTCTCGAATTGTGTGGCGTTGTCCGATAACGGGTGCCAACACACCTCGCGCTGTTTGCAAAACGAGTTCACTGATGGAGACAACCGCTATTGTGGAGGGCTTCCGCAACTGACGAATCATCTTTACGTGCTCATCCAGAGCGGAAAACGTGATGGAGATGGCCGGACGATCCTTGGGGACCAGCGAGACAATTTTCGGGATGGCACCCGGCGCACCCACTACAAGTGCGCCCACTGTGAGTTCAGGATTCTGCGAAAGGTCGTCAGGTGAGCATGCCTCGACGGGGAAGGGTAGTTTTTCTTTGAGTTCTTCCCGAAGCAAGTGGCGTATCCCAGGATCGCTGGAGACCGCCAGGAGGTGATCAGGGGGCAGAGCCATGAGTCGCTCTTGAACCCGTTGGCGAAGTTGCTGGAGCGTATAGCCCTTTTCCTGGGCTGCCTGGATGGTGGCATTGATTAGATCATCTAGATCTTCAACACGTGGTGGATACTCCAAGTCTCCTGGTGAACGCACAACCATGCGGCTGCCCCGTCGCCTGATCAGCAAATTGCGACCCACTAAATCCTGATATACCTGGCTGACTGTGTTGTGGTGAATCTTGAGTCGGCGGGCCAGCGCTCGCACGCTCGGTAGTGCCTGTCCGGGCTTCAGATTTCCCGTTGCAATCGAAAACGTAATTTCTTCAGCCAGCTGATCATGAATCGTAACTTCACTGTCCTTGATGATACGGATGTCCATCACTGTATCCACACAAAACAAGCCGGTTGGTTGTAGTTGGACGTTTGCAGTCGATTCTACACACTCTCACGCAATTGTGACACCTAAAAAACTGTCATGCCCTCTGTAGTCGGCTCTTTCAGCTTTGGCTACTCTAGCGTTTTAGTATGTGCATTTTCCTGATTACTTTGGAGTGTAAATGATGCGGATGATGGGATGGAGAGCTACAATTTTCGTGTTCCTGGCGGTCGTGTTGGTCGCGATCGCAGTCTTGGCAGGGAGCGGGTGGGACGTGTCCAACATTATCAGAGAACAAGTGCTGGAGCCTAAACACGGTGTGCGACCGCTCGATCTGGAGGTAGTGGAACTCACCGAAGATCGGATAACCCTGGGTGTGACCCCTCAGACCCAGAGGGATGAGTGGAAAAGGAGCGGTATCTGGGGATTGCGCTGGGAGGATGGTTACGCTCAGTTGGGTGCGATTCTCAGGATCGACGAGCAGCAGGTGGTCCGTGAGTTTTTTCCAATGATGGGAAGCCTGAAACCCGGAGACAGAGTCCGAACAGAACTCTGGCCCTTTCCTGATGATCCATACAAGGCGTTCGGTCTTCCAACTGAAAAAGTGTCCTATTCTTCTCTCCTGGGTAGGTTCCCCGCTTATTTTATCGACGGCCCTCGCAAGACCTGGGTAATCTTTGTACACGGAAAGCTTCCTCCACGTAAGCCTCCGATTGCCTATCCCATCCTTCCTGCGGTGGCAGAGTTAGGACTCCCTTCTCTGATCATCACCTACCGCAACGACGTGGGCGAGCTATCCAACCCGGATGGTTTTCACTGGTTTGGATTGACCGAATGGGAAGATTTGGAGGGAGCCGCCAGATACGCCCTGGAGCAGGGAGCTGAAGATCTCATTGTAGTTGGCTACAGCATGGGTGGGGCAATCGTGACGAACTTTCTTTACCGCTCTGAGCTAGCTAATAAGGTGCGAGGAGCCATCCTCGATGCGCCCATGCTCGACCTTAATGCCACCGTTGATTTCGGTGCTCGTCTGCGGGGTGTTCCCAGGCTCCTAATGGCGATCGGAAAATTCATGGCGGGATTGCGCTTTGGCATCGATTGGAAGGCTCTTAACTACCTCAGCCGTGCCGACGAGTTGACTGTCCCCATTCTTTTGTTTCATGGCGATGCCGACACAGAGATTCCGATTGAGACAAGCAATGCACTCGCCAACGCCCGGCCCGATATTGTGACCTATCATCGTGTTGCGTATGCTACTCACGTCCGTTCCTGGAACATGCATCCGGACAGATATGAAGCCGCGGTCCGGGAGTTTTTGGGAGGTGTGATTGACGAGTAGTGGGAAAAAGGGGACAGTCCCCTTTTTCCTCTCCAAAGGAAGCTAGATTCATGAGGTTCGTAGTGCCAATCTTCTTAGCAGCCGTCCTGGCCCTGGTCATTTTGACTGCGATTGTGCTGATCAACACGGCAAGATTTACAAGCAAGCAGATGGCGATGCAACCGATCGAAGAGGTGGACCTGGATGAAGACGGAGCTGTGGACCATTTCCGTCGGGTTTTGCAATTTGAAACGGTTTCCTATGAGGACTCCTCGAAGTTCGATGCCGAGCCCTTCGTGGGTCTGCATGCCTACTTGGAGCAGGCCTTCCCGAAGGTACATACCACTCTCAAGAGGGAAGTCATCGGGGATTACAGTCTCCTTTATTCCTGGAGGGGAGTGATTCCTCGCGCCAACCGATTCTTCTCATGTCCCACATCGATGTGGTTCCCGTAGACCCTGCAACCCGGGACGAGTGGGAACACCCTCCTTTTGGAGGAGATATTGCCGACGGGTTTATTTGGGGTCGGGGTACTCTGGATATTAAATGCGGAGCCGTAGGGATTCTGGAAGCGGTGGAATTTCTTCTCGCCGAAGGGTTTCAGCCCTCCCGTGATATCTACCTGGCCTTCGGCCACGACGAAGAAGTGGGTGGGGCGAATGGGAATGCGCGAATGGCCGCCACACTCAAGGAGCGGGGCGTCCGAATAGAATATGTAATCGATGAGGGCGGGATTCTTGCAGAGGACATCATTCCAGGAATTGCCGCGCCGGTTGCCTATGTGGCGGTTGCCGAGAAGGGTTACTCCGGTCTTACCTTGACCGCCCAAGGTACTGGCGGTCACTCCTCGATGCCACCACCGCAAACCGCTGTGGGTATAGTTGCCGCTGCTATTCAGAAGCTGGAGTCCAATCCATTTCCCTCCCAGTTGGGAGGTGCCACAGGGCTGATGCTGGACTACCTGGGCCCTGAAATGCTCATCGCCCAGAGAATCGTTATTGCGAACCGCTGGCTGTTTGGTCCGCTCATCAAGCGTCAATTTGCACGAAGCCCCTCCCTGAATGCGCTGATTCGCACCACAACGGCAGCCACCATGATGGAAGGGAGTGTGGCCAGAAACGTTTTGCCGACCAGCGCTCGGGTCGTGGTCAACTTTCGAATTTTACCTGGTGACACTTCTGCCCAGGTGCTGGAATACGTGCGGGCCACGGTGAATGATCCCAGGGTTGAGTACGACGCGAGCGGAAAGACCCGGGAGCCACCCACTGTCTCCGATACCGAATCGGTGGCTTTCAAAACATTGCAGCGGACGATTGGCGAAGTTTTCCCCGGTGCCGTGGTCGCTCCTGCTTTAACAGCCGTCACAACCGATTCGCCAAAGTATGAAGAAATTACAGAGAATACCTTTCGTTTCATTCCCACCCGGATGAATAATGAAGGTCTTACCCTGCTTCACGGAGTGAACGAGCGCATTGCGGTGCAAAACTATCTGGAAATCATCCGCTTCTTCATTCAGCAAATTCGCAACTCAGCCCGGTGAGTTCAGTATGCTGCGAATCTCCGATGACGAATATCGAAGGCGACTGGAATCCCTCCAGGCCAGCGTAAAGGAAGCCGGCCTGGATCTTTTCATTGTTTCGGCCTTGGACAGCATCTACTATCTGACCGGTGCCGGATTCGAGCCGGTGGAGCGGCCCTTTTTTCTTCTGATTCGTCCCCGGCAGGCTCCCATCCTTTTGGTGCCCAAGCTCGAGCAAGAGCACATGAGGAAGGCCCGCAACATCAGCGAGCAGGACATTCAAACCTATTGGGACTATCCAGCCTCTGCTGGTCGGGGCTGGCTGGACCGGCTCCACGAGCTGATCGGCGATGCCAAAGAGATCGGAGTCGAGCCCACCCTTCGCCAAGAGATTGCAGCTGAACTAAAAAACTATAAACATCGGATCGAGGCGCTGGTGGAACGGTTGCGCCTGATCAAATCCGACACTGAAATTGCGCTGATCCGACGGGCGGCTCGCTATGCTGATCTCGGGGTTGAATGTCTTCTGGCGGCTTCGTACTACGGTGCCACCGTTGCCGAGGGCTTAGCCCAGACCCGCCTGGTGAGCACCCGGATCATCCGCGAGGTCGACAATTGGGATCCGCTGACGACAAAAGTGACCATGGCGACCTGGGCGGTCCCTCGCAGCGCACAACCCCATTCGATTCCCGACTTGTGCGACCGGTTAAACGAAGGACCGCATGTGGCCTTGGTGCTTACCCGGGTCAATGGCTATGCAGCCGAAAATGAGCGGACCTACTTTACCGCTTCGCCCTCCCCTGAGATCAAGGAGGCATTCACGGCTATGACACAAGCCCGCCGCATTGCTTTGGACAAGGTACGCCCCGGCGTTCCTTGTAGGGAAGTGGACGGTGCCGTCAACGATTTTCTCGAGCAAGAAGGGTACAGCGGCGAAGAGGTGCGGCTGCACCGAACCGGGCACGGCTTTGGGCTGGGTAATCATGAAGCCCCCTGGGTGGCGGAGGGCAGCCCCGATGTTCTGGCTGAGAATATGGTGATCAGTATTGAGCCGGGAATTTACTTGGAGGGAATCGGTGGCTTGCGTCATTCCGATACGGTTTTGATCACCCAAGACGGCTGGGAGCTGTTCACCCATTACCCCACGGATATTGAATCGCTGACCCTCACGAGTTGGAAACCATTGACGCGTGTCAAGGGGTGGTGGGTTCGGCGAGCTTTGCAAATCAATCGGAAGGCCAGAGCGTCGGCCTCTCTTACCCAATTGTGACAGCTGAGAAACTGTCACGCCCTCTGTAGTCGTGGTCCTTCGGTGTCTTCTATCCTGGTTTTTGTGATGATGAGCGCACAGGCCGGGGCACGGGGGCCAGGGTCACCCCCGGGGGTAGGAGGGTCAACGACGTAGGGGTGGGGGTAGCGAGAGGAAAAAGTGAAAAAAGGGTCACAGGGGGGACAAGCAAGTAAACCGGAGGAAGCTCAGAAACAGACCAGCTTCTTTACGCGAAAATGTGTCGTCTGCTCATTCTGTCGCATGGATTTTGTCCAAATGCTAAGGCTTTCAGGAATTAAAGACAACACCTAAGGAAATAACCTCTCTCTAGGCGCAGGAGCCTAGCTCTGGAAGATAAAGTGCGGTCCATTCTTGAGCAGTTGACGTCTTCAGTCATTAGAGTGCTTTTACCAACGATCAACCAAAGTTTGGGACTGCCCGTCATTGTCGGCCCGCTTGCCGGCGTGCGATGGCAGCCCCACTACAGGAAAGGGGGCCCCATGCTAACCAATCTTCTAGAACTCTGCTTACGGAAACTGGGATTTTCAATCAACACGCATCAATCAGCTTCTGGTTTCTTGCTCAGCGTGCGCTCGTGGACGGGCGTTTGTCTATTAGGACTTCTCTCCTTCTTCCAGATGTCTCTTCCGGTGCTGGCGGCAGATTCGCCTGAGCAGGACGTGTCTCAAAGAGACGGTAATGAGCGTATGGCTAAGCGAGCCAACTTAGTGGGTGTGGCATTTTTTAACGTAGGTAACTATGAATTGGCGCTGTCAAGGTTCGACAATGCGCTGAGACTGGATCCGAACAAGGCAACGATTCACGCCAACCGAGCGGCTGCACTCTTTCGGCTGGCTTGCTTCTTGGAAGCCCGACGAGCTCTGGTCGCGGCGCTTGAGATCAACCCTGAACTCGAACTGGCCCACACGGTACTGTCACTCATTGAGCGCGACGAGAATTCAAAGCCGGAAGCACTTTCGTACCAGCCCCCAACGAGTGTCCCGCAGCTGGGTAAAGACAACTGGTGGAGTCACTGGCAAAGAGCCGAAACACATCTCAAATTGGACCGTGGGGAAGAAGCCAGGCAATCGATGGACCGCGCCAGGAAGTCGGCCAAGAAGATCCATCGCAAGAGCCCGGAGTGGAGGATAGAGGCCCGCCATTTTCTCGCTTATGCAGCCAACCGCCAAGGCAATGCCTCCTTTTTAAAGGCCGGGGTGACGCCGCAGACGAAAGAGAAACGCCACTATTACAAGAAAGCGATGCAGGAGTACGAGAACGCCAGTCGCTGGGAGCCCACCAATCCTGTCATTCAATTGAACCGCTCCTTGGCGATCCGAACCTACGTCTCCTATCTCAAGGGTAAGCTCAAGTATCGCCTTAGACTTCTCGAGACAGCCCGCCACGCCGTGGAAGTGGCTTTAAAAGTAGAGCCTGACTACGCCCGTGCCCAAAAAGAAATCGGCTGGATTCTCAATGCCGAAGGCATTGTGGTTGCTTCCTCTCGGAGTGCTTCCCATTCAGATCGCTGGGATTCTTCCTTCAGTACCACAAACACGGACTGGGGAGATCCTTTCGGTCAAGCCAATTCTCACTGGGCCTGGCCGTTTGCCGAAGCCCACGGGTTCTATCGGCAAGACGATTGGTCATACGCGAACGACCATCAGGACAACTACCAGTCATATACGGAGGACTGGTCCTATCGGGACGATTCCTGGTCATATGAGCAAGACCACTCGTGGCAGTCCCAAACCCAGGAGGTTTGCTGTCAACCGCACATGCAAAGTGGCCCTCAGAACCACGTACCCAACTTCCCGTGGCAGCATCAAACCCAAGAATCCTGCTGTGAACGGGAGATGCAAAACGGATTTGAGTATCAGGCAACTCCACAAACTTGGCAGATCTGTCCACCGGGGCCATGACGAGGAAAAGGTCAGAATCGGCTGAGACGGGAGCGTCTATTCGAAGCGATTTCACTGTCTTGTCGGGGAAGTGGGCGGTTCGTTCTAAGGCGTCTGTCGTCATTATTAGTAAGGGCACATCAAAAAGAGATTGGAGGTGTTTTAAATGAATAGCGAAGTTTACAAAGACAGTGTGTTTCATTCCCCGGCGGACGTCCGTGCCGGCTTCATCCGACGAACCTACAACCACCTGGCGTATGCGGTTCTTGGCTTTATTGCAGTGGAGACCCTTCTGCTTCAGTGGTCCGGTGCTGAACGTCTGGTCTACTTAATGCTGGACGGTTATTCCTGGCTCTTTGTTCTGGGCGCGTTTATAGGTGTTTCGTGGTTGGCCGATGAATGGGCTCGCTCCGACACATCCCCTCAAATACAATATATGGGGCTCGGTCTTTATGTTGTTGCGGAAGCCGTCATCTTTTTGCCATTGCTGTATATCGCAACGCATTTCAGCTCGCCCGATGTGATTCCTGCAGCGGGAATGATCACGGCACTGCTGTTTGGCGGTCTCACCTTTACCGCCTTTACAACGAGAAAGGATTTTTCCTTCCTGCGCGGCATTTTGGGGATCGGCGGTTTCGTCGCCCTGGGGGTGATCGTGGCCAGTATCTTGTTCGGATTCAGTCTGGGCATTGTCTTCAGCACCATCATGGTGGCCTTTGCGGCTGGCGCAATCCTGTATAACACTTCAAACATCATGCACCACTATCGTCCTGACCAGCATGTTGCAGCATCACTGGCGCTGTTTGCTTCGGTGGCCTTGTTGTTCTGGTACGTGCTGCAGATTGTCATGTCGCTCAGTAGCGACGATTGATCATACGGTGTTGTTAAGCCGGTTAGGTATTCAGAATGGACTCAAAGGGACTTCAAAGTCTGTCTGAAAAAATTCTACAAATGGCTACTCAGCAACGGAGAGTATTATCCGGAGCTAGTGTCTTGGATCGATACGAGTGTTGAAGAGAAGCCTCCACCAAGTCTTTCCCTCGACGAGATCAGGAAGTGGTTTGATCACATACCTTTAATCAGGGGAAAAGCACTTTTTTGGACTTTATTTGAAACCGGAGCAAGAGCAGAAGAATTCTTGAATGTCCGAGTCAGTCATGTGGAGGACAAAGGTTCACATTTTGTAGTGAGAATCGAGTTCAGTAATTAGAGTTACTAACGATGATTCAAGCTTGTGACCGTCAATTGAATCTTCTGTTCCTTGCTTGTTAATAAGAAAGGAGTCCAATGTGACCAAGACAAAGGAAATAGAGATTGCCAAAGAGCACTTCAGTCGGATCCTCGAAGAGGAACTTGCTTCCAGAACGGTGGCGCTGGTCGTCGCAAGTATTCTGCTCTTTGCAGGTACGGCATATGGGGACGAAATCAGGGTCATGACTTCCGGCAGGGAAAATTCTTCTGTACAGTTAGGGGGAGGGCACTTTAATGGTCGGGATGACCATTAGCCATTACGAAACGGAGATAAACCTCTTCGGTGGAACCCATATTTTGTGGCGACGCCACAAGACGGCAGAGGAAATGTATCGATAGATAATAACCAACCAAACTTCGTCTCGAAGAATATGAGAAAGGAGGAACCATGAGGCTCCTGTTTGACCCGATCTTTCGTCAGCTTGAGAATCGCGGCAAGGATGGTAAGACTAACACCCAAAGTCGCAGAGAATTCTTGAAAACCAGCTTGGCAGCGGGCACGATGCTGGCCAGTAGCCGAGCTTTCGCCCAATCGGATAATTTGGCGCTAAATAGTTTCGGTAGCCGCGGTTCATTGCGGGTTGGAGCGCAGGACTTTGATATTTATCGCCTGCAGGCACTTGAGAAGGCTGGTGTAGGGAATGTTTCCAGACTGCCTTTCTGTCTGAAAATCCTTTTGGAGAATCTGTTGCGCAATGAGGACGGGCGCTTTGTGAAGAAGGAGGACATAGAGGGCTTGGCCCGGTGGAACCCTGCCGCGGAAACCCAGAGGGAGATCGCCTTCACTCCGGCTAGAGTCCTGCTGCAGGATTTAACCGGGGTTCCGGCAGTAGTGGATCTGGCGGCCATGCGGGATGCCATCCAACGCATGGGGGGTGATCCCAAGAAAATCAATCCGCTGCAGCCGGTGGAATTGGTGATTGACCACTCCGTGCAGGTGGATTACTACGGTTCTCTTGGGGCGTTTGAGGCCAATGTCAAACTGGAATTTGAGCGCAATCAGGAGCGCTATGCCTTCTTACGGTGGGCACAAAGAGCTTTCAGCAATTTTCGGGTGGTGCCGCCTGATACCGGTATTGTCCACCAAGTAAATCTCGAATACCTGTCCCGGGTTGTCTTCCGAGCGAGCGTGGAGGGCAGGAACCTAGCCTTTCCAGACACCCTGGTCGGGACCGATTCGCACACGACGATGATTAACGGCCTCGGTGTGTTGGGTTGGGGTGTAGGCGGAATTGAAGCGGAGGCCGCCATGCTGGGCCAGCCCATCTCCATGCTGGTTCCGCAGGTGGTGGGATTCAAGCTTTTCGGCAGTCTGCCGGAAGGCGCCACCGCCACCGATTTGGTGTTGACGATCACTCAGATACTGCGCAAGAAAGGCGTGGTGGGCAAGTTTGTGGAGTTTTATGGCCCCGGACTGAGCCATCTTCCGCTGGCCGATCGTGCCATGCTCGGCAACATGAGCCCGGAATATGGAGCCACCATTGCTATCTTTCCCATCGACGAGGAAACTTTGAAGTACCTCCGGTTCACAGGACGCGGTCAGGAATCCGTAGAACTGGTCCGGGCCTATGCCCAGGAACAGGGACTGTTCCTTACGCAGTCGAGTCCCGAGGCGAACTATTCCGACACGTTGCAATTAGATCTGGCGACGATAGAACCTAGTCTCGCCGGACCCAGGCGTCCGCAGGATCGCATACCTTTGCGTCAGGCTAAAGCAAGATTTGAGCAGTCACTGCCGTCGCTGTTGAGCACGAAAAGGGACCAAACGCCAAGAGAGGCGAAGGTGGCTATCAACGGGAAACAAGTGGAACTGCGCGACGGGTCGGTGGTGATCGCCGCCATCACCAGTTGCGCCAACACTTCCAATCCCTCCGTGATGCTGGGCGCGGGGCTGCTCGCCAAGAAAGCCGTGGAAAACGGCCTCTCGACTGCGCCAGGGGTGAAGACCAGTCTGGCACCGGGCTCCAAGGTAGTCACGGACTATCTAAAGCAGTCCGGCTTGATGCCCTACCTGGAGAAGCTGGGATTCCACTTGGTGGGATACGGTTGCACCACTTGCATCGGCAACAGCGGGCCTTTGCCGGAGCCGGTGGCTCGGGCCATCCAGGATTTCGATCTGGTGGCTGTGGCGGTCGTGAGTGGGAACCGGAACTTCGAAGGGCGCATCCACTCCCAGGTTCGCGCGAACTATCTTGCGTCCCCGCCGCTGGTGGTGGCCTACGCGCTCGCCGGGCGCATGGACATAGACCTTTACAACGAGCCTCTGGGACATAATTCGGACTCCGTGGAGGTTTACCTGCGAGACATCTGGCCGAGCCAGGCGGAGATTGAAGAAACGATTCGGACTGCGGTCGGAAGTGAGATGTTTCGCAAACAGTACGCCAACGTTCTTGAGGGAGATGAATCCTGGAACTCCCTGCCAACCCCCAAGGCCGATCGCTTTGCCTGGAGCACCAACTCCACCTACGTTAAACATCCGCCCTTCTTTGAGCAGATGCCCAGGAAGCCTGCACCCACCAAAGACATCCGGGGGGCGCGGGTGCTCGTGCTGCTCGGCGACAGCGTGACAACCGACCACATCTCCCCGGTCGGTTCCATCCCCCCCGACGGGCCTGCCGGAAAGTACCTGATCGAACAGGGAGTGGCCCCCAAGGACTTCAACTCCTTCGGAGCTCGGCGGGGAAACCACGAGGTCATGATGCGCGGCACTTTTGCCAACATTCGCTTGCGCAATCGATTGGCTCCAGGAACCGAAGGTGGATGGACCCAGCACTTGCCCGAGGGAGAACAGCTTTCCATCTTTGACGCCGCGATGAAATACGCCAGAGAAGAAGTCCCCCTGATTGTCTTGGCAGGCAAAGAATACGGCTCCGGCTCCTCGCGAGACTGGGCTGCCAAGGGACCTCGCTTGCTCGGCGTGCGGGCTGTGATCGTGGAGAGCTTTGAGCGAATCCACCGCAGCAACCTGGTGGGCATGGGGGTGTTGCCCCTGCAGTTCAACCCGGGGGAGAGCGTGACCAGTTTGGGGCTCAGCGGGAGGGAGACCTTCAGAATTGAAGGCATCGGGGCGGCGCTGAACTCCAACAAACGGGTGACGGTGCGCGTCAGGAACGAGGAAGGCAACACTTCATCCTTCACGGCGATTGCACGAATCGATACTCCGGAGGAAGTGTTCTATTACAAGCACGGAGGAATCTTGCCCTACGTTCTGCGTCAGCTGTTATCTTAACTTTTCGCTGAACCGCGACAGCGAACCATGAACCGGGCGAGTTTTCCACCCCATCGCCAGATGTACTGACTGACACCGTAACCCCTGAGTTGACTTGCGTAGCTCCCCTTAGTACGTACCGCTTTCCGTCGCTCTTGTCCTCAAAAAGAGGGAAGAAGCCGTTCAGAACCTCGGCATGAACTGAAGCTAGGAAAGCCCGCCTCATTATTTCGGAGTGAAGGTCTGGATCAAACGGGCCGGGGCCAGCCACTCTTAGAACGTCGTAGTGAGCTTTCAGGGCGTCGTGGAGAGCCCTGCCAAGAGTAATGGCTGCGGATGGAATGCCGACTTGAGTAATATTTTCTTCGTGTCGTGTGGTAGTAAGCTTGGTGGCAGTTTAGGAAGAGGTCAAGGATGGAGAAGTCAAAGACGTTTTGTTTTGCTAGTTTCTCTTCCAGCTCCTTGTTTAAAAGGGCGTAGCGGGGGGGCCTAGTTCTACTCGGATCTTAGGCATTCTTCTCCAAGATTCGATTCTGCTCAATCCAACGGTCGAGGTCGCGAATGTCGAACATGATCCGCCGATCAGCCCGAATGCGGGGGAGTTTTTTTCCCACACCATTTCTCGCACGGCGCTTTCGCTTCGGCCGATGTACTGCGCTGTCTCTCTCTGACGGGTAAAAGCCTCTTCGAAATTGTCGACTGTATGCTTTGGGACATTGCTCTAACCTCTATTTGGCTTGAAATTTATCCTTTAAAGGATCGTCCGTTGAAGGATGGCCTCCCTGGTAAAAACTGGAGGTTTGGGTTTGGCCCGTCGCACGCCTCTCGAAGTAGCTTTGTGTTCCAGTGCTCATGGAGGCATAAGCCGTTTTAGTGCCCATAGGGGTAGAGGCAAACGCTTGGACGTTACCTACTGGTATGTTTAGGTTCTGCGCCGCTTGAGAAAGGTCTTGGTTGGAGCCCAGGTAGGTGAAAGTCCAACGTCCGGTCGCTGACAGCCTCTTGACTCTTTCCGACACGCTCTCATATGTTTCTATCCGAGAGTTATTCTCCATGCCATCAGAGATTATGAGCATCAGAACCGCTACCTGGCTCTCTCTTATGTCATCCTGCAGCTCTAGCTTGTCAATTGTTGCTGCTACGCCATCTAACATGGCGGTCATGCCATCGGGCCTGTACTCGTTGTAGGAGATCTCCTTCAGTTCAGCAACGTTGGCGTCCCATAAAAATGGGGGGGTCGGCATAAGTAGAGAAAGTCATGAGGGACACTCTCACTTCCATACCGTCGGTCTGCTGCTTAATAAGTCTCACCTGCTGATTGAAGCCTTCTACCACCTCCTTCCTTATGGCTTCCATCGAGCCGCTCCGGTCTAGCACGAAAGCTACGTAGGTTTTGGCTGGCTTAGACAGTCCTGTCTCTCCTCTTTCCACGATGCCAGTCTCTTCTCTTTTTACAATGTCAGACATTTTTTACCTCCTTGGCTAATTTTCTAGCCTTAGCCTTTTTGACTACTTCGTTAAGCAGTGCTCTTTTCTTTTCCGCTGGAAGCTGCTGTATGATTTCCTTATACTTAGGCGGCAACATCCTTAGCATCTCCACCACCCACTTTGCTTCCTTTTCTTTCCTCGCCCTTGTCTTTGCCTTCTTAGCCTTTGAGGCTCTTCCCTCTCTTAGGCCCTCTAATTCAGTGTAGAGCTCGTCGAGGCTCATCTCTTCTATGGGCTTCGAGAGGAAGGCCCTTTTGGTTTCTATCTGCTCTTCGGCTGGATCAAAGGTTTCGAGGGTTTCAGAAATTTCTTCGTTAGTCACTTCTTAGGTCTCTTTCTTCCTTCTTTTCATCCCTTTCTGCCTTAAGCCTTAGCTTCTTATACTCTCTCTCTTTAACAGCCACAAATGCTTCCAAGGATTCTATAACTACAGCTCTCATGTTCTTCCGCTCAAAATGGGCTATAGTCTTCCACCGGGAATGAAGTTCGTAGGGAACGCTTCGGATAACTCAAAGGGCAATTTCATGCCGATGGCGCTCGACTTACCGTCCTTTTACCGTCACACCCTTAGTAATGGAAAGATCCAATCCCATCTGGCTAGCGACCAGAAGCTGCATCATCTGGGCAAATTCAGTGGTGGCTTTATCCGTATCACTAGCCCCGCTTCCCCCCATCACCAAACTCGGGACCTGACGCTGGGCGAACGCGCCAGCCCAAAGCTCTTGGGCCCTCACGTAAGCTTCTAACTTCTGTTTCAGTGCCCCGTCGGCCTGCAAGATTAGACGCTTTCGTTCGGCCTCGCCTTGCCCTAGCAGAATTTCCTCTTGCTTTTTTTCGGCAGCCGCTTGCCGATCAAGCTGGGCCACCTCCAGGCGCTGTTGTGCTTGGACGATGGCCCTGACCTTTTTCTGCTCTTCTTTATACTTTTCTCGGGCAACGTTTGCCTTACCTTCCGCCTCGGCCATAAGAGCCTCCTGTTCGGCCTGTTGTGCCTTCGCCACTGCAGTGGCCACGGCCATAAGGGCCTCCTGCTGCGTCGCGATTTGGGCCCTCACTTTCTCGGCATAACCGAAACGCTTGACCTCAAAGTTCGCCAACGTGACACCAACTCCATCCAGTGGATTATGTTGATAGATGGGACTGCCATCACCGTCCCTTTTGATGATTTTGAAAATCTTGGTAACTTCTTGTCCTGAGACAGGGTCCACCACTTTCCGTGTTTCTTCCTCTGTCTCGTAAAGCCCGTTCTGGATCTGATCCCATGCCGAGAAAACGAAGTCTGCGCGTTTTTCGGAGTAAGACTCGCGGGCGGACATCAAGTTCGCGGTCAAGCGAAGGGCGTTGCGCACCACAGGGAGTATGAGCTTTTGTTGCAAATCGTTGTAAGTTCTATAGCTATGCCTGCTTACCAGATCGATCGCTTTTTGCTCGGAAGTTGGCAGGATGATGCGCATGGTGCCCGATACGTGACAGAGTGAACCGTCGACAAACCTTACCTCGATGCTTCGATCAACAGCCTCTCCTCCCTCAGCGTCTTGCGTAAAGAAAAAAGTTTCTGCTTTTGGCAAAGTGACAATATCGCTGAAGAGCTGTGGCCACATCCCCGGAGTCATCTTGGCACACAATGTACCCGTGATAACCATCTGCCTAATCTGGAAGGTACCCTTCTGAACGGTTTCAACGAGCCGTCCACCCACGGCAGCAGCTCCTAGCACGATTACAGCAAGTAATACCCATCTGGGCACCAACAGATTCAAGAGAGCTTTTAAGCCCGCCTTGCCGATCTTTTTCAAACCTGGTTCATTTAGCCAATTCATGTTAGTCACCTCCTTTTCGAGAGAAGGTTGTCGCGATAGATGAGACGATCTGCCTCACCCTGCATAGATCTCGCCGAAAACCTTCTCTTTCGGCTTCAAGGAAAAAGACGACAAACAACGAAAAACGGACCGCAAGGGAGGAGTTTTGCAGGACTACCTGGTCTGCAGTATCTGTTATACTTTTTCATGGTTAGTCTCCTTTCTTGTCGTGGCGTATGAGCCCGTTAACATTTTTTGCAGACCATTTTTAGGTACTGCGCTGATAGGAGGCTCGCCTTCATCCTTATCTGTTTTACCGATTCCCAGATAACGCATGGTGGCTCACCTGCGGCCCGTAGCTGCTTGTTAGGCCACCTTTCAATTAGAGCCATCGGTTAAGGCGACCACTTGGGCCTACGTCGAGCTTCAATTCAAGTAGAGCTGCGGCGTGGCTGACCAACGCCGGGGAATCTCAACAAGTGTTTGGTGCAGTGCTACTCTCATATCCAACCCGAGGTGTAAGCTACTGCGTATGCACATACTGCAAGCACAAGAACTCCAAAAGCCACCGACTAGTACGTTGTTGCACGGACTCCAAGTTTCTCCAGTACGTCCTGTTTGGTTCCATTCGCAAGAATCGTGGGATTGCCTTTTCTGCCCTTGAACCGTCGGCTCCCATTGCTGACTGAGACCGGTCCACGCACGTATATGGTGGCACCTTCTTCGATGATACTTTCACTACACGTCGTGGCATGTGAGACAAAATGATCTACTCGCTCTTCCAGATCTCCGTAGTGAGTACGCGCACGGTCGACTTTATGGGGCGCATCCGCCAGACGGAATTCAGTAGCGGGAAAGTCGTGCACCACCCAGGCTTCTCGATCGATTTCACAGAGGCCCGTGCCGTCGTCCACTGCAAACGCCACGCTGTTTTGATGTGTGATCCCATCGACGCCCTCACCGTCGTAATAGAGTATGTTCACCCGAAATGCCACACACGGCTTGCCACTAAGCGGCGCTTCCAGCGACTCCTCCAAGGCGACGACCGAGCCCTGCACCGCGGCGAATTCAACGTCGGTGACCAGATCTGCGATTCTATTAAGTGGCGTTTGTGCAACGAACCGTGCGAGTCGAGTGCATTGGTTTGCACGCCTAAAAAGCATGCCTACTATTACCAGGAAGACTCCGGCGCCGATGATTGGCCAGACCGATCCCATGGTCTCAGACATCCGCTCGTGGAAGGTCCCCTCTTGAACGGTTTGAAAGAGCGCTCCACCCAGCCTACCCAGCACACCAGTGGCAAGCAGGATCACAAAGGCGTCTCTTTACCACAAACAATGACTCCCATTTTCAGGCATCCTCCCTAAAAAGATCAGGCCAAGCACTTTGTCCCACCAAGTGTCGAGACTTCCACCAAGTAGAAGCGTGGCGTGAAAGTTAGGACTTTCTTGTTTGTCTGTGTTTAGATGGCGTTTTTTGAGTTCTGTCATGTCGCTCCTCCCAAGTTTCTCTTTTCTCGGCATCAAGGAAAAGACGACAAACACCCAGCAAACGGACCGCAAGTGAGGAGTTTTGACGCCCACCTGGACAGGCAGTTGGCACTCAGAGAGGAACTTGAGAGTAGTGCAAGAGTCAGAACATGGTCACTATGCGAACGGCAGAGCATCTTTGGGCCCAACCTCTATTTTGATTGTCTTTAACCCCTTAGAGTCTTAGCATGTAGACATAATCCATCAGACACGAGGGAGGTACTGAATGTGGTCTGCCCTAATGGGGCTAGAAGACATTTTCGAGTCTAGCGGTCTATTTGTGAGCATTCAGCGTCTTAGTAGGATGGGCCAGCCCGATGAGGTTTGAAGCGAGTCAGGAGCTCCGGCCGGAGCGCTACCGGAGCTACCTTATCGTTTTGGCTCGAACCTTGCTGAGAGCTGGGGGACCGGCGGAGCACAAAATCGATGCTTCAGACCTGGTGCAGGAAGTTCTATTGCAGGCACACGTGGCACGTTCGCAGTTTCAAGGTGAGACCGAGGCAGAGCTTGTGGCATGGTTAAGAGCGATTCTGGCCAACAAGCTTGCCGATTCGGTTCGCCATTTTGCTCGCAAGAAACGTGACGCGGCATTAGAGCAGTCCTATCGCGAGACGTTAGACACGTCCGCTACTCGTCTTGAGAGGTTGGTGCCGGCACAGCAGACATCTCCGAGCCAAAAGGTCCTCCGCCGCGAAAGAGCACTTGTACTTGCAGAGGCGTTAGCGGATCTGCCGGACGACCAGCGGACAGCGGTCGAACTCCACCACTTGTCCGGTTATTCGGTGGCCGAAATCGCCGAACAAATGAATCGAACCAAAGCAAGCGTGGCCGGTTTGCTCCGGCGCGGGCTGAAAGACCTGCGTGAACGTTTGAAAGCTAAAGATCTGGAGTAGATCCGTCTTGTCAAAGCGCAACAAAACCGCTGATCGGGAACAGCTGTTGGATGAAATCTACGCAGCTTATCTTGAGGCTGTTGAAAAAGGTGAGGCACCCAGACAAGAGAATTGGCTCGCACGCTACCCTGAGTTCCGAAAAGAGCTCAAGGAAATCTTCGACAACGAAAGGGTTGTCGGACGTGTCTTGCCTCGAGACACTCACCCACCAAACTTTGGTAGGGACTACAAGGTTCTAGAGGAAATCGGGCGCGGCGGTATGGGCATTGTCTATAAAGTTCATCAGGAAAGCCTGAACAAGACCGTCGCAATCAAGACAATCATTGCAGGTCAGTTGGCCACTGAGTCGGATGTGGAGAGAATCCGTAAAGAAGCCAGGAGAGCAGCCAGGCTTCGACACCCCAATATCGTGACGGTGCACCAAGTGGCCGAGCATGAGGGTCAGCACTTCTTTGTGATGGAGCACATTGCAGGCAAGAGTCTGGCGGATCTTGTCGATAAGACTCCTCTGTCTTCAACTCAAGCGGCAGACTACCTGAAGACCGTTGCCGAAGCCATCCACTATGCTCATCAGCGACGCATCCTGCACAGCGACCTCAAACCGGCCAACATCCTGCTGGACGAAGAAGGAAAACCACACATCACGGACTTTGGTTTGGCCAAGCGCCTGGGAGAAGACGCAAAGTATTTGCCATCCAGTGCTGTGGGAGGCACGGCCGGTTATATGGCTCCGGAACAGGTCGCTGGTGAAGAGTTGACAACAGCGACTGATGTCTACGGGCTTGGAGCAGTTTTGTATGCACTGCTAACGGGCAGGTCTCCCTTTCGAGCTAAGACAGTCAAGGAAACCTTAAGGCTGGTGAGGGATGAATCTCCCAAGCCGCCGAGCGATCTGAACCCGGACGTAGACGAAGACTTGGAAGCCATCTGTTTGAAGTGCCTCAGTAAGGATAAGGATGATCGTTACGGATCTGCCGATGCTTTGGCAGAAGACCTGGTCCGTTATCAGACTCGGGAGGAGACCACGGCACGACTTTGGGGCCGGCGTGAGCGCATCATTCGCTGGTGTCAACGAAACCCACTACTCACGGCCTCCGTGGCGGGAGTGGTCACGATCGCAATTCTGACTGTCCTGATGGCCCTCTCAGTCGCCCAGTCTCGTGAGGAGGCTCAGCTGCAAACGGCCCTCCAGAGCAATGCTTTTGCCGCCAGAGATGTGGCCAAGACCACACTTTTGCAGCTGCAGGATTTGAGTGATCCAGTTGAAGTTGCAGCTGCTGACGCGGAACTCGCGGCCCTACTAGACAGAAATGACCGTAGTGGTTTGCAGCGCTATCTGGAGAGGCTCTGCAGCGACCGACCCAGTCCTTTCGCGAGCTGCTTTGTTCTGGCTGCCGATGGCGTGATCGTGGCACGCACACGGCCAGAAGGACCGAATCTCGATGATCTCACAGAGGAGAGTTTTAATTGGAGAGACTACTTCCAGGGTGCAAGAAAGCACAGCGGGCTGGGAGGTAAGAGATTGGTTCACATCTCATCGGTTTACCGCGGTAGAAGTGATGATCTTTACAAATTTGCCATTTCAGCACCGATCTTGGCGAACAATGACAAATTTCTTGGCGTTATCTGCACTTCAATGACAACGGACGCCACCATGGGCCTCGTTATTCTCGAGGACCCTCGCCGTGAAGTCGCCCTCATCGGACCTAAAGATGTGGACAGTGCGGAGTTCGATCAGGGAGATTGTGACCGCGGTTATGTGATTCTCTTTCATCCTGCCTATAAGCGCGGCGTTGACGCAATTGAATTTCCGGATGCGGGCCAGATCGCACGCAAATTAGATCGTGTCCATGCCCGCGAACTTGATTCTCTCAACGCGCTTCTTCCTCCAGATGACGATTACGTTGATCCGGTCGGATCGGACCTTAAGGATTACGGGGGGCGTTGGATTGCCGGTTTTGCACCTGTTGGGCATACTGGCTTTGCAGTGATCGTCCAGCAGCGCTTCGACGAAGCCTTGAAACTGGATCCGTCTGTTTCCAGAAACCTGCTGTGGGGAAGTGTCTTCGTAAGTTGCCTCGCTATTGTCATTGTCGCAGTAGTCCTGTGGCAATGGGCCCTTGCTCGAAGGGTGGGAAAAAGTCTTGCTCGTGACCACCTCTGGGAGCATCAATCCCAAGTGGATGCAAGAAGGCTGAGGAACTACCCGCAAGGACGATTTAGCTGAAATGCATTCAAGATAACCTACGAAACTAAGTCCCCGTTTCGAACTCCACATAACGAGCGCCCACTGATTTCTCAGTGGCGCACCCTAAATGCCCACCTTTGCCGACTTTGCCCTGTGAGGCGAATTGCCGTCGGGCCACGTAGCGACGATCCCCCGGGGCGGTCGATTTTTGTGCCTTTGTCGTCCTTCTCCTCATGGCCAAACGAGACTTCCCCCAAACATACCGAAACTTGAACTCGGAGGTTTGAGCTATGAACTGGATCGAAGAACACTGGCTGCGTTTGCTTTTTATGGCCGGCTACTTGGCCCTGCTCGCCTATCATTGTTGGACAGCCAAACGTGAGACTCATGGTTTGGGCGACTACTTGATCGGTGGGCGTAAACTGGGCGGCTGGGTGATCGCACTGTCGTTCTATGCGACATTCGTCAGCACCAACAGCTTTGTCGGACATGCTGGAAAGAGTTGGGACACTGGCCTGATCTGGTACATCAAGGGAGTGGTCATTGTCCTGTGCTGCTATATGGCCTGGTATCTGGTGGCACCCAGATTTTTCAGCAAGGCTCTGGAGTACAAATCACTTACGGTGCCCGATTTTCTGGGTCATCGGTACGATTCGCTGGCCCTTCGCAGGATTTCCGCGATTGTCATCTTCATGGCGGCAGTGGTCTACCTGGTGGCCGTCTATAAGGGATCCGCACTGGCCCTGCAGCAGTTCCTGGGACTGAACTACCAGGTCGCTGCGGTGACAATCTTTCTGGTGGTGACCGCCTACACGCTGGCCGGTGGTTTTCGCTCAGTGGTCCTCACCGACTCCGTACAGGGTCTGCTGATGGCAGTCGGTGCCGTGGCGCTGATTGTTGCTGTTCTCTACAAAGGAGGTGGGATAACCGCGATATTGGAGAATCTCCACGCACAGGACCCCGATCTAGTGTCTTGGCAGGGAAAAATGCCGATCATGGTGATCTTCGGCCTTGCCTTGGCGGGTGGCATGAAGATGCTGGTGGATCCGCGCCAGATCTCGAGGATCTATGGTCTGAAAGATCAGAAGGCCCTAGGTGTCGCGCGCATTGTGGCGCCTCTGCTCATATTGATAACGTATCTGTGCCTGTTACCCATCGGAGCCTTTGCCCATGCGCTGATCCCCAAGGGTGCGATAAATGATTCCGATCTGGTGACCCCTTACTTGCTGGGCACCGCCGAAGTGCTTGGCCCCACACTTAGCTCACTTTTCCTGTTGGTCTTGCTCTCGGCAGCCATGTCGTCGCTGGATTCTGTGCTGCTGGTGGCCGCTTCTTCAGTGGGTCGAGACATCATGATCATCGGAGACAAAGACCCCAGGGTGCTCACTCGCACCCGAGTGTGGGTGGTGGTGATTTCGCTGCTTGGGATGTTGCTGGCCCTCAATCCCTTTGGGGACATTGTTGGGATCACGGGCTTTTCGGGATCCCTCTACGCGGCGTGCTTTCTCCCAACGCTGGTTTTTGGACTCTATTGGAAAGGTGGCACTGCGATAGGCGCTCTTTCCTGTGTCCTTCTCGGCTCAACCACGGTCACAGCATGGCACTTCGCAAAACTCGCGGGCTGGACGACTTGGCATGAAGTCTATGTGGGATTCGGCGTAGCCATTTTGGCCTATGTCTTTGTTTCTCTCATGACCTCCAAACCAAGCCACCCTGTGCCCGAAATCCAGAGAACGAGAATATCAGCGACAACCTAACAAGGAGTTTTAAATGGCTAATAGGAGGCTCAAGCAATGAAAACTCACGAGGTGGTTTTGATACCGGGGGACGGCATCGGACCAGAAGTAACCCAGGCCGTCCAGCGCATCCTTGAGGCGGCCGGCGCTCCGCTCGAATGGGAGGAGCGGCAGGCCGGCATCGTGGCGCTCGAATCATCCGGCGAAGTCCTTCCCGCGGAAACGGTGGAAGCGATCCAGCGTTACCAGGTAGCGCTCAAGGGGCCGTGCACGACCCCCATCGGTGAGGGTTTCACGTCGGTCAATGTACAGCTGCGCCAGAGGCTGAACCTCTACGCCGCGGTCCGTCCCGACGCGCTACGAATGCGTCGATCTGATCATCATCCGCGAGAACACGGAGGGACTTTACAGCGGCGTGGAGAACCAGGTGACCGATGATGTCGCCATGAGCATGAAGGTCGCCACCCAGACCGCCTGCAGGCGCATCGCCCGGTGGGCTTTCCGCTTCGCCACACAGCGCCAGCGGCGCAAGATCACCGTCTTTCACAAGGCCAATATCATGAAGCTCACTGATGGCCTGTTTCTGCGCTGTGCCAGGGAAGTTCACGAGCGCGACTACCCCAATATCGACTACGAGGAAGTGATCGTGGATGCCGGATGTATGAAGCTGGTACAGGATCCGACGCAGTTCGACCTGCTTCTCCTGGAGAACCTTTACGGCGACGTGGTGAGCGACCTGTGTGCGGGGCTGGTCGGCGGCCTGGGCATGGTCCCGGGCGCCAACATCGGGGATGAGCAGGCCGTCTTCGAGGCCGTCCACGGCTCGGCGCCGGACATCGCGGGAAAGAGCGTGGCCAACCCGCTGGCACTCCTCATGTCGGCCGCGATGATGCTTGAGTATCTCGCGGAGACAAGAAGAGACGAGTCCTGCCACGAGGTGGCGAGTCGCATCCAGGCAGCCTATCGGCGCGCACTGGCCGATGGCCAAAAGACGCGGGATCTGGGTGGTAACTTGACGACGGAAGCGTTCGCCGGCGCCGTGATCGAGCGCCTCGGCTGATCTCATCTGGCATCTCTGAAAAAAAAGATGCGGTCCATTTTCAATTCACGGTTCAGTTTTCAGTAGCTGTCGTCTTGTTTCTTAGAGCCAATGTCAGACATGCACAAAAAAACCGAAGCCAGGCCTGTGACCGCCAGTGGCTTGGTGTACCTCTTCGAGGAGGCACTCGCCGCCAAACGGGCATTTTCCGAAGTCGTGATGGACGCCTTCAACGGAGCGGGTAGTTTAGCGAACAGGCTGTTCGAGGCGGCTCTTGTTTCTCTTGCAGGTGGTGCCAACGAGGGAGTGATTTCACCTTCTGTATGGTGGCTAGAATCGCCCCATCTATCTTTCGGATTAATATATAAATCCAGCTAAGATTGCCTTCAACTCCCTGTAGGTTTATCATTTAGGGACAATTCCTTCTGTACCACTAGGGGGAAGGGGACTTTTCATGGTCGGCACGACCATCAGCAACTACAAAGCTCTGGAGAAGATTGCCCAAGGCGGAGTTCGCTTAGAACAGAGAGTAACGATGAATATCGGCCCGGAGCGGTCTCGACTCAGTTTTCGGACAGGACGCCCGCACGTGAATTGCTGTTCACAGGGGAACCAGATAGGTCTTGGCTATTCGGTCTGCTGGGCCGCGATGAGGGGAACTGACAGCCCAGATGGCTCCAGCAACGAACAATGCCACCGCCAAGGAGACGACAACTAAAGAGAGCCAGCGTTCGTCAACAAAGCGGATCATCGGAACGGACCATGGGAAAAGCGGGAAGATGAGAAGACAGATAAGTCCTGGCGACCAGGCCAGAAGGCTTCTGTAAAAGCTGTGCAGACGGGTGACCTGCGAACCCGTCTGGGAAACCACTCCGATGCCCAGCATTCTTAACAGAACTCCTCCTCGAAAGAAGAGTCCGGAGAGGCAACCGATGAAGGTTGCCAGGGACAGACCCCCCATTGCTACCAACAGACTCTGGAACAGCCAGTCGGTCTGGCGTTCGACTGACTGCAGGAAAGGCCGCAGTGTTTGTGTCGCCCCGCTGATTTCCTGGGCGGAGGGTCGAGGATGTCGATCGTAGATCTGTTCGGCCAGGGTGCGCAAAGACTCCCTGATGGCCTCGTGGGCCCGTGAACCGAACCACACCTTTGGGTCAGAAATGGTTTCTCCGAATCGGCTTGCGATGTAGATCTCCAGGGCCGTACTTTCCTCAAGACTCTCTTCCGAGTCCTGTCCCTGGAGTTGCTCGTACCGCAAGAGGCCCAATCGTAGAGGCTCCGTATCAGGAGGAATCAGCATGAAAGCGGTACTGACGGTAGGAAAGAGGATGAGAAGGGTACAGCAGGTTAGATGAGCAACCCGTCGCCATGAGGTCACAACAGCCTCAGTCGTCGCCAGCACCCGAAGGCTCTCTACGGTATCCTCGAAAGTCTCGTTCTGGATGTTGTTGAAGAACTGCGCTGCGTGAAGCGGTAAGGGACCGAGAGCGGGGCGGGACAGTTGTCTCGGGTCTGGAACAACTCCTTGCAGAGCTGCATGCGCGGAGGCCACGATGAAGCCAGGGAAGTCCGCGACATCGCCCGAAAAATGAGGGAGATTCGCGGGGTCTTCGCGCAGTCGAGGAACCGGGAAGTCCACCAGTTTGAGCCGGCCGCTTGAAGTGATCCACAGGTTCTGGAATCCTAGCTGAGCAGGGAGGGACTGATCCCTACGGCCAGCATTCAGCTCCTGGGCCAGATCGAGCAGCCACTGGCGCACGACGATCCAGGGATGCGGTTCTCCCAAGAGGTCCAGAAAAGCCTTTCCTTCGGGGGCCTCGTATGCATCCCAGCATCTGTCTGCGGTCCGTCGTCCTCCCAGCCAGCGAAGGCGAGTGGAGCGGCTCAGGTTCCGTCTTATGGCGGTTACGGCTGGTGTTCCGGACGGACAGGTGCGGATCCAAACACGGCGTCTGAGCCGGTCGTCGTATCCTAGAAAAAGGGAGTCCTGGGCCGTTTCCCTGAACCGGGTCAGAACCAGGTAGGGTCCGAAATGCTCCTCGAGTTCCGAGCCGAGCAGCGGCACCTGGTCGCTCTCAAAACCCGCTCTGGTTTCGGGCTTTAATCGGAGGACGACTCGGGTCTTACTTGCGAGTTCATGGAGCCCCGCAAAACCGTTGGACGGAGAGGAAGAAATAAACAGAATCATCGGTGTGATCAAGAGCAGAGCCAGAGCGATGAGACCTACTCCAACGACGGATGCCCAGCCTGGCAGCCCAACAGCCGGGTAAACCACAGTAACGGCCGCCAGTATGGCCATGAGAAGGAGGTAGCTCACCCAAAGCACGACCAGAAAAACCAGACTGCGAAGTAACGATCTAGCCGGACCCGGATACCTTCCGCTAGGCCCCCTCACCTGGAGTCCGCACAGAGCTTTGCCGACCGAGGCACCCTGCCAACTTTCCGGTACTGCGAAGTAAAGGATGACGAGGGCGAACCCGAAAACGAGACTAGCAGCGCGGGAGGCCTCGGAAAGGCCCTCCAGCAGAAACGAGATGAAGACCCAGGTCAAGAGCAGAATAGCGAAGTCCACCCCACCGGCAACGTAGCGGCTTCCCAGACTGGCAGCAGTGGCCATGTGCGAGCTGAAGGGAAGCAGCGCCTTGCGAAGTGCCTGGTATCCGTCGTATCGCTTGGTGCGCTCTTTGCGCAGACAGCGCAAGACGACCCGGGACAGCTCTTTGGGGATCTCGGGTTGTAGTTTTGAAGGTGAGTCGGGCTTCTGATCGAGTATGTTCGCGATCAATTGCACATTGCTTTGGCTTTTGAAGGGAGTTTCTCCGGTCAGGAGGAAAAAGAGAGTCGCTCCGACTGAGTAGATGTCGCTGCGCACATCCAGTTTCTCCCCTCGCAGTTGCTCCGGTGATGCAAATACCGGCGTTCCCAGGACTGTTCCGGTACTGGTCAGCTGACTCTCCTCGCGTGCGACGCTGGAAATCGCAAGGCCGAAGTCCCCGACTTTCACCATCCCCTCGTTGTCCACAAAGCAGTTGGAAGGCTTGACGTCGCGATGTAAGACTCCCTGAGCTGAGGCAGCTTCCAGACCCTTGATCACGTCCAGGATGGCATCGACCGCGTTCACGGGCGACAGAGGGCCCTCCTGCCGGACTCGATCTTTCAGGGTCCCTCCCGGGGTAAGCTCCATGGCTATAGTCGGAACACCTTCGATCTCTTCAGTCCCGTAGATGTAGATACTGTGGGGGTGGTTGATGGAAGCGGCCAGTCGGCCTTCACGCAAGAAACGCCTTCGATCCTTTTCCGAAGTCAGCCGATGACCGATGACCTTTAGAGCAACCCGTCGCCCGCTCTCGGAATGCTCTGCCTCGTAGACCTCGCCCATTCCACCCTTATTGAGAAAACGGATGATCTGGTAGGGGCCGAACTCCTGTCCGGGTGCGAGTGAAGGCGTAGAGTCGGAATTGGCGGAGTCTGTGTCTGGTTGACCCGTTGGATCATCCAGGCCGAGCTTCAACAAACACTGTGCGCAAAGACCAGAGGGAGAAAGGCCTTCCTCGAGCTCTGCTCCGCATTCTGGGCAGTGGGATACGTCCATGGGTGATCTTTCACCAATACCGAAATACGGTTAGCGCGCCAGAGCCGCAAACAGATATCGAATCTCGTTGTCAACCTGCTCAGATTCTGCGACCGTCTGTGCAATCTGATCGCGCAACAGTTGTCCGAAGCGACGACGCATTCGATGGATACTCACTCTGACTGCCTCCTCACTTATACCCAACTCTTGGGCCACTTGTTTGTGTGGTGTTCCAGTCGAGTCACCCGTTAGGAAACCCTGCAAGCGATCGAACCGTTCTGCAGAACCTTTCCGTGCCGCCTCGTCCCGAAGCTGATCCAATACCTCTCCCAGTACTGTGGCTGCCCATTGCTGCTCGAAAAGCGTCTCCGGTGTGGTCTCCTGGGCAGGTTCCCGGTAGTGGGTTTCGGCCCTTTCGAAATCTAGCTGAAGCCGGGATTTTTCGCCTCCCCGCTTTTGGGCCTGAGCCCGATGCCACTGATCGGCCAGGTAATTTTTCAACGAAGTCAGTAGGAAAGAACGAAACCGGCCTCGCTTCCTGTCGGCCACCTTTAGGTAGTTTTTCTCCAGCAGCTGGGTAAAAAAGCCCTGGGTCAGGTCCTCTGTCTCACCTCGGTCGTATCCACGGTAGCGGATGTAGCTGTAGACTGGGTGCCAGTAACGCTCGCATAAGATTCCCAAGGCGCGGCGGGAGTGTGGACTCTGTTTGTCTCCCGCTTCGAGAACAAGAGTCCACTGAGTAGTGGAAAACCACCGTCCTCGTCTGTGAGTCGGGTCTGTACCCCGGCCTGACCGCTTCACGGATATCTCCCTCTTATGCAGACCTGCCCAGCGTGTGGCGGGCGGAAAATTGTTCACAAGTATAGCAAATTATAGCACCTAACCTTACGAACAGGGAATCGCGCCCGCTCAACAGCACCCCTGTAACATTCCAGCTGGTTTCTTTTAGTAAGGGGTGAACCCTGAAGACAAGGTTTTCAGAAGGGTAGAAAGGAGCCCACATGTTACGAGAGAAAACGCAACCAGGCAGTCGGTTCACGCTAGGGAATCCTTTAGATTCAACCGGTCGAAAACGCTATGTGGTGTTTTCTGTCCTGTTGATGTTTCTATTAACCGGCTGCTCGATTCGGCGGTTCGCCGTCAACAAGATCGGTGACGCCCTGGCATCGGGAGGTTCCACTTACTCAAGCGACGATGATCTACAGTTGGTAGGCGAAGCACTACCCTTTGCATTGAAGCTGATAGAGAGTCTCTTGGACGAATCGCCCAAGCATAAGGGCCTGTTGATCACCGCCTGTGAAGGCTTTACGACCTACGCCTATGTCTACGTTCAGCAAGAAGCGGGTCCGGTGGCTGAACGGGATCTGGCACGGGCACGGGAGATGCGTACCCGGGCGCGGCGACTCTACCTGCGCGCCCGGGCCTATGGGCTCCGCCGCTTGGAGGCTTCCTACGAGGGCATTACGGAGAGGATCGAAGCAGACCCTCGGGGTGCCCTCTCTGTAATCAAAAAAGAGGACGTCCCGGTGCTCTACTGGAATGCCGCCGCGTTGGGACTGGGTATTTCGGTTTCGAAAAACGACGCCGAGATGCTGGCGCACCTGCCTGAGGTAGAAGCTCTGGTTGAGCGAGCTTTGGAACTCGATGAAAGCTGGAACGATGGGGCCCTTCACGCCTTTCAAGTGACGCTGGCCTCTGCCAGGCCGGGCCAGCCTGACTACCAAAAAATCAGCAAGCACTTCGATCGCGCCCTGGACCTCTCAGGCGGTAACCAGGCGGGTCTTTACGTTGCCTACGCCGAAGCCGTCTCGATTAACAAGCAGGACCGCTCGGAGTTCATATCGCTGCTCAACAAAGCTCTGGCCATAGATCCGGACCAGCATAAGGAAGTGAGGCTGGCCAACATCGTGGCACAGCAGCGGGCCCGCTGGCTTCTCGAGCGTGTTGACGATTTGATTCTCGATACCACTTCTGACTCGGAGGGAGGGAATTCCAATGACTAAGTTCGTTTTTCGATGGATGTTGTTGCTTCTGGTAGTAACGATCCCTTTGCAGGCACAAGGTCGAAGGATCGTTATCAACATGGGAACCTTGGCTCCCGAAGGCACAGCCTGGCATGACGTCCTGCTTCAGATGAGACAGGACTGGAACAGAATTTCAAGAGGACGGGTCGTTCTGAGAATCTATCCCAGCGGCGTTCAAGGGGACGAGAACACGATGATTCGCAAGATGCGAATCGGTCAGCTTCAGGCCGTAGCTGTCTCCGGGAATGGTCTTTCCCGCATCGAGCCGGCTATCTCGTGCCTGCAGATTCCCCTCATGCTCGACTCCTATGAGGAGTTGGACTACGTACGCGATCAGCTGGCCCCTCAACTTGAGGGAATGATTGAGCAAAAGGGTTTCAAGATCCTCAACTGGGCGGATACCGGGTGGGTTCGTTTTTTCACCAAGCGGCCGGCTTCCACCTTGGATGACATTCGTGGAATGAAGCTTCTCACCTCGGCCGGGGATCCGGAAACTGAAGAACTCTACAAGGACTTCGGATTCCAGGTGGTCCCACTTCCTTACACTGAGGTCTTGACGGCCCTGCAAACGGGCCTGATTGAAGCCGTACAGGGGCCTCCTCTTTATGCCATGGTCGAGCAGTGGTTCGGCCTGGCCACGAATATGACTGAGGTCAAATGGGCTCCGCTGGTGGGAGCTACGGTCATTAGCAACCGGGCCTGGGAGCGCATTCCAGCCAATATGCTACCGGAACTGCTGGAGGCAGCTCGTACCGCCGGACGGCGCCTGCTCACCGAAATCCGCCAGTTGAACGAAGATGCAATTCCGGCAATGACCAAGCGAGGTTTGAATGTTGTGCATCCAGATGCTGCCGCCCTCTCCAGTTGGTTTTCCGAGGCGAAGGATGCCTACCCCAAACTGCGTGGCCGCTATGTGTCGGCAGACCTCTTTGACGAGGTTGAGAGGCTGCGCAATGAGTTCCGAAGTCAACAAACTGGGCAGGCCGAACCGCTTTCCAACCCCTAAGTAGAGAAGCTCAAGCCTCACTCGGACCTGGGAACAAGGGTAACGATGGAAATCGCACACTCCTACAGCAGAAAAGACAAGATTGAGAATCTCTTCTCGGTCTCTGTCCTGGTGGCGATGTCACTGCTTCCTGTGTTGGAGATGGTCGGACGCAAGCTCTTCGGCCGTGGGATCCCCGGGTCAATCCCCCTAGTCGAGCACTTGACACTTTGGATCGCGTTTCTGGGCGCCATGCTGGCCGCGCGGTCGGATCGAATGCTGGCGCTTTCGACCGTCAGTTTCCTTCCAGAAGCGGCCCGCCACCCGGTTCGGATCTTCACCGGGGCAGTAGGCGCAGGCGTGGCCGCCTGGCTTGCCTGGGCCAGCTTCGATCTGGTGAGATTTGAATATGAAGCTCCTACCTTTGTGGCTTGGGGAAT
>JALLOL010000040.1 GCA_027717875.1 Acidobacteria bacterium AH-259-L09
GCTCGGTCAGATGCGCAAAATCGAAATAGAGCCTGCTTCCACCTCCTTGCTTGATCGCTTGGGTGAGATCCAGGTAAGGAAGTCCGATTTGCTGAGCCTCTCCGACGGCCCGTTCGACCAGCTGTGCCGCAAAAGTGCTCCATGCTCCGGAATCCTCATCAAAGACGTAGCGGGAGGGCATAATCATCAGCAGGAATGAGATCGCGTTTTCCTCAAGCAGCCTGTGCGTAGCGGCTAAGGACCACAAGGTTCGCTGCCAGCCTGACTCAATGCGTTGTTCATCCAAAAGGTACTTGTCAAATCCCAAATTGTAGTAGCACACACCATTTTGGCTTTGACTATGAAAGGGTTCAGTCGGGGAGAGGCGGTACAGGAGGTTGAGAGAGCGCCGCAGTAAATCGGTGTAAACATAGGTTTTTTCGAAAAAGTAACTCCCTAGAGAGTAGGTGGCCAGGAGGTTTCCGTCCCAACTTAGAATATATCTGCCTCCGCGCACCGCCCGGGGAGTCTCCGCTTTGTCACGCTGCAACTCCCAATGCAGCAGTGCCTCGTCCGTGATGTCGTTGCACAACTCAATCTCCACGATCACCATCCGGGGGCCAAACTGGAGCCCTTCATGCTTCAGGTAGACGTAGTAGTTGGATGGACTGTAGCCCTGTCCTCCAGCGTTAATGACATGGAATTTCTGGGGAGAAGTCTTCTGATTAAGATTCCTCTCTAAGACCTGGCTATAATGTGTTGAAGACAGAATTCCCAGTCCGAATCCGATGGAGTCCCCCAGCGAAAGAATCCTGTACTCACCGCTCTCCGGGGTTTTACTAAAGTCGCTCTCGCCCCGAAAGCCGTATTGGTTCGTGGAGAAGGGAACTTCCCAGAAGATGCCCTGGTAATGGCTTTTCAACTTAACGGGTATGTAGGAGGTTTCGACCAGGTGATCACGCCTTTCGCTAGAGCCACTCAGTACGGAGTGACGCATCAGGAGCTCAGCGATCCAGAAGACAACAAGAGAGACCAGTAAGAACAAAGCTGCGCTCAAGAGATACAGTTTTAGTTTTCTCAAGGCTTCTTTCGGGCAATCACGGTAAAGAATCCGCCTTCGCGAGCACCGTTGAATATCATTCCGAGTTCGATGAGGCTCCGCTCCAGGAGATGACCCGACGATTCAGGTTTAAAAAGCCTTTCATTGGACGAAAACCGCTTGAGAAGCCTTGTCTTTGGAATGGTTTTCACCAGTTCCAGTTGGCTCGGCTCGAGCCACTTCAGGACCTGACTAATAGTATGCTTAAGTTCGTGAGGATTCTCGTACTGGTCTGCAAACCAGGCCGAGTGGCGTGTTTTTCCCAGTTGCTGTGAGCGCAGCCGCGGGTCCAGGAAAGCAAGGCGATAACCAGTCACTTGAAAGAGAATCCTTCTGAGGTCCGTGGCTAAGCGCCCGTACCGGTGATAAAGCCCGACGATCAAGTAGCCACTTGGTTTGACGAGAGTAGAGAGGGTTTCAAACCCCAGGGAGGGATGCGAGGTATGGTGCAGGACGCCGTTACAAATGACGGTGTCAAAGCTGGCGGGTCGAAAGACCGGACGAAACAAGTTCATCTGCAGGAAGTGAACTCGCTCCAGCCGATTTTTCTGCTTGAATTCCTGAGCCAGGCCAAGCGAGTTGAGACAAATATCCGTCCCAAAGACGGTGCGATGGGCAACTCCCAGAAAATTAGTCAGCTGTCCCGTTCCACAACCGCAATCTAGAACGCGGGTACCGAACGGAATCTGTTCGTCCAGGAGGCGCGCAAATACACCTTGCTGTGCTTTGTCTATGAGCCGGGCCAGGTTGTCCGTGTCTTCGTAATCCGGGAAAGGATGTTCCTGGTAAAAGGCTTTAACTACCTCGGTCACATCATTTGTGAAGAGCTTCGGATCGTTCGGCCAATAAAGCAGTGGGATGCCCCTCTCGATCGGAAAAGGATAGGAGCAGCTGCGACAGGTGAGCACGGCTTCATCAGATTCCAGCGCCCCCCGACAGCGAGGACATGCCAGCAGGTGCTGGTAAGGGGTGCTGGTGAGTGTCGTCGTGCTTTCGTGTTCTTGCTCTTCCACGGAAAAGTTCATCATTGTAACACTTTTCCGCTTTTGATAGATTTCCGCTCAATGGGCAAGCTGAGTATTTTGGTGGAACTTTGGGAATTCCTGCGCGTGCGTAAAAAGATGTGGCTGCTGCCCATTCTTATTTTTCTCCTCTTTGTGGGGGCTCTGCTGATGTTTTCGGAATCCTCGGCAGTCGCCCCCTTCATCTACACATTGTTTTAAGGGTAACGTCCTCGGGCGATCGTCTTTAATTCTTCCTTGAGCTCCGGATTCAATGTCGTGGAGCCAAGATTCAGTCGTTCCATCTCTAGCAGAGCCCTGGCTGCTTCCCTCTTGGCGGATCGGTTCCGGCCGTTGTTGAACACAGCATTGAGGAACTCGATGCGAGCCTCGTCGAATTCTTTCACTAGGTGATAGATTTTGCCACGTAGGAGCGGGGCCTCTCCAAGATTTTTCAACGGTTTCAGGCGTTCTAGGTGTTCTCGCAATTGCTGGACCAAGTTGGCTTCAGCGTCGGGCGGGAGGCTCGTCCGTCCAGCCATAAGCTGGCGCAGTGCGAGACGGGTCAGATGAATATCGACGCTCTTGTTTTCCGGCTCGAGTGCCTTTTGCTGTTCCCAGGCCGCCCGGGCTTCTTTTAACCGTCCGAACTTCTCGAAGGCCTCGGCGGCCAGATGCTGCAGCCTGGGTGCGTCGGGATGGAGACGAACCATTCGGGAGGCCACGCGCAAAGGGTCTCGGAAGTGATAGGTGTGGTGCCAGCAGAGGCTGACCATGAAAACGAGCGGTAGGGCGCTGAGGCCGATGACCAGCTTGGAACGCAGCGGCCCTTTGAGAAGACCGGCTATCAGGAAGCAGACTCCCGCTGAAGGGAGATACAGGAAACGCTCGGCAATGACGGCCCCGATCGGAAAAAAGATGTTTGAGACGGGGCCCAATCCGACCACGATAAGGCCCGCTCCCAGGACAGCATAGAGGCGCTTCTGTCGAAAGCCCACGATTAACACGACTAGGCAGCCTGATGCGATTAGGATGCCCAGCAGGGGAGGGAAAGCAGCAAAGGTCTTTGGTGATTTGAGCGCGAGGTGCTGGTAGTCGAGTAATGGATCGATGGGGAGCACCAGCAGGCGAAGATAATCCACCAGGGCCGCAGCCATGATGGCGGCCCTTTCAAAGAATGGATAGCCTGCCAGCGGCAATATTATACCCTCTGAGGGGGAGTAACCTTGGATGGCATAGTTTCGAAGGCCCAGGTAGGCGACGGTCCACAGGAGCGTGCCGCTGGTGTAGGTGAGCAGCGTGCGGTTGGACCACGGTTTTGCGCTCAGGGGCACGCAGCTCAGAACGAGGAGTGGGCTCAATAACCCCTGTTCTTTGAACAAGGTTGCAACCATACCCAGAGCGAGCATTACAATGACCCAACGGACATTCTTTGCAGCTTTTTCGACACAAAGGAGAGCAGCCAGTGTCGTGGCTGTCATTCCAAGTTCGGCCCGGCCCACGATGTGGTAGACAGGCTCGAAGTGGACAGCATGAACTGCGAAGAGCAAACCGCTCAGCTTGGCCACTCGCCAGGCATGCCGGCAGCCACCCAGCATGCGAGCCACCAGGAGAGCAACGAAACACGCGGACAGAGCATGCAGGAACAGGTTCGTCAAACGAAAGCCCCAGGCATTAAGGCCGAATATCGCTTTCTCGATTGCAAACATCATGACGGGAAGCGGGCGGTATAGGTAGTGTCCGGGCCGCCAGGGATCGTCAAAGGGCAGCTCCTTGTCCCAGTAAGTCTTCCCCCCCATGTAGGGTAGATTTTCAAGCGTCAAATCCTCGTTCTCGACAATGACGCCCCAGTCGTCCTGCACAAACGGCAAAGTGACCGTGGGCCCGAAGGCGGCGATGGTGGCGAGAAAAATGAGCAGACAGGTTGTCCGCGCGAACGGAGTCTGGTCTCCTGGAGAGGAGGAGATTGGACCCGCCATAGGGGACTCATATCATGCCGTGAGCCGGCGGGCAAGAGATAGGAGCCAGGAGACAGGAGCCAGGAGACAGGAGACAGGAGTCAGGAGATAGGAGTCAGGAGATAGGAGACAGGAGACAGGAGACAGGAGCCAGGAGCCAGGAGACAGGAGATAGGAGCCAGGAGATAGGAGACAGGAGGAGTGCTGGAGCTGTGAGTTATTGAGCTCTTGAGCTGTTGAGCAGCTATTGAGCTGGCAAGTGACTGCTCGAACCTCAGGCTGCACAAAGCTCGAAAGCTCACAAGCTCAATAGCTCAAAAGCTAAACCAGCCAATTCTGGCTCCTGGCTCCTGGCTCCTGACTCCTGTCTCCTGACTCCTGTCTCCTGTCTCCTGACTCCTGACTCCTGACTCCTGACTCCTTCTTCTTCTTCTTCCATGACAGACGCGACTGTTACAATCCGGGTGTGCGATGGAATATCCGTTCCAGTGATCCTGAACAGATCCAGTTACTCTCCTCTCAATTGAAAGTGTCACCGCTGATTGCCCATCTTCTGATTCAAAGAGGGTTTGCTGATCCGGAGCAAGCTAGGAAGTTTCTCAATCCCCGCTTGGAGGAGCTGCATGATCCTTACTTGATGAAGGATATGGATGGTGTGGTCGAGCGCGTCATGCAGGCCAGAGACCAGGGTGAAAAGATACTCATCTATGGTGATTACGACGTCGATGGTATGACCTCTACGGTCGTTCTAAAGCGGGCATTGGAAATGCTGGGCATCTCGGCGGATTTTTACCTGCCCTGGCGTCTAAAGGAGGGATATGGCGTCAAGACGGATGTGCTGAGGAAGGCATACGCTGACGGTTATCGTCTGGTCATCACTCTCGACAGCGGGATACGAGCTTTTGAGGAAGCTGATGTGGCCCGTGAGCTGGGATTGCACTTCATTGTCGTTGATCATCATCTGCCGGATCGATCCTTACCCTCAGCATACGCCATTTTAAATCCGCACCGGCAGGATTGTAATTACCCGGACAAGAATCTAGCCGCGGTGGGAGTGGTATTCAAACTGGTTCAAGCACTTTTGGGAAAAGTCGGCCGCGAAAGTGTGCTCCGGCACTTTTTGAAGCTGGTTGCGATTGGGACCGTGGCCGATGTGGTGCCTCTGATTGGAGAAAATCGAATCATCGTTCGGTACGGCCTGGAGGGGCTAGCAGACCCCCGGAATCCCGGTCTGAGAGCGCTGCTCAGTGGCGCCGGAGTGAGCAGGGAGGTTAACCTTTTTGATGTCGCCTTCAAGCTTGCGCCTCGAATTAATGCCGTTACCCGAATGGGTGGCCATCATGAAGTGGTGGACTTGTTTTTCTTGGATGATCACTCGGATGCCCGGAAGATTGTACAGGAAATGAACACCAAGAATTCGCTCAGACAACAAGAGGAACGGGGCATTTTGGCGGAGATTGAAGAGCGTTTCAAGCAAGATCCTGACAGCTTTAAAAAAAAGTTCTTGGTAGTGGCTGGACGACACTGGCACCGTGGGGTGATCGGCATCGTCGCCTCCCGGTTGGTGGAGCGTTTCTATCGTCCCGTCCTGGTGCTGTCGATTGAAGACTCCTTTTGCCAGGGTTCGGGGAGAAGTATCCCTGGCTTCAATCTTCTTGAGGCATTTGATCACTGTCAGGAGCTATTCGCTCAGTATGGAGGCCATGCGCAGGCGGTTGGCTGTACACTGGATGAGAGGTTTTGCGAGTCTCAGAAAATCAATGAGTTAGCCCATCGTCTTGAAGCTTATACCGCCTCCAAGCTTTCTCCCGAGGAACTGATTCCATCTCTTCGTATTGAATCTTGCCTATCTCCTGACGAGATTTCATTCTCACTCTACGAGGAAATACAGCAACTGGCTCCCTTTGGTACCCGGAACCCGGTCCCGGTATTTGCATCCAAGGAGGTGAACGTTGTGGGAGGACCATGGGTGCTCAAGGGGCGTCACCTCAAATTGCAGGTCCGGTGCGATGGCTCTCGTGTGGATGCCATCTGGTGGAGAAAAGGCGCCCTCGCTGATACCATAAGCGCGGGGTCTCGAGTTGACTTGGCTTATACGATGAGCCGGGATAGTTACCTGGGTGAGGAAAAGTTGTTGCTCACCATTCGCGATTTACACCTGCCGTGAGTCGCTCCTTTGTGCCTTCGTGCCTTCGTGCTTTCGTCAATTCGTGAATTCGTGCCTTGGTGATTTCGTGCTGTCGTGAAGTTGTGCTGTGGTGCCGTGCCCAAAAGGACCACAAGACGAAGCACGAATTCAGAAACTCACGAAAAGCACGAAAGCACTGATTGGGATAAAATTCAGTCGGTAGAGGAGAACAACAGCCGGCCAAGTCGGTGAAGTAGGCACGTATACGCGGAGGGTCGAGGCAAGAGCCGTATGGACCGCTCAAAATCACTGCGGATCACTTTGATCATTCTCATTATTGCAGGTGTCATGACCATTGTGTGGAGCTTTCTGTCCCGACGTCAGGAGGCAGTTGTAGTGTCCAAGGCTGAAATTCTTTCGCCGGAGATCAGTCGTCGCAGCACCAAGTTCGAATATACCGAACACACGCGTGGGCGCACGGTGTTCAAGGTCTACGCCGAAACTAGCATCGAGACAGTGAGTAAGGTCCACACACTAAAGGATGTGAATCTTGCTTATTATGACGAAACTGGTAAACCCTCCGATGTCATCTCCGGCCGGGAAGCAGTTTATCGAATAGACGAAAAGCAGATCGAATTCTCTGGTGACGCGAGAATACAGCTGGCCAATGGTACCGAGGTGTTCTCCGACCGGGTCAGTGCGGACCTCAACCGGGAAATTGTGATGATCGATGAGAATTTTCGCTTTCAAAGGGGAGAGATTACAGGGAGTGGCCGCGGCCTAATTTACCTCATCCCACAAAGGGAGATACGAATAGAGAAGGGATTACAACTGGTCCTTCCCTCCGGGCCGCATGATGTGAAGGCTCGTGCCCCGCGGGCTCTCTATCGCGTCTCGGAGCAGGTCATAGAATTAATCGGAAACGCTGCAATCTCTGGTCCAGACACAGGATTAACGGCGGATCAAATAGCCCTCTTTCTAACAGAAGAACACCGGATTCAGAAAATTTTAAGCTCTGGTCACGCTGGACTTCGATCCGGCTCTGTGAAGTCATTCTCGGGTCAGGCCATTAATGTTTTCTTTGAGCCCGATTCTGAGAGGATGAAATACTTTGAGGTATTAGGAGGCGCTCCTGAGATGACATCTAAGCGGGCGGTGTATAGGGAGCGGGTTGAGGGGAGAGTCGCTCTCCTTGAAGCGGATCGCATCACCGCCGTACCTCGCCAGGACCGACGTACAGAGCGGTTGTTGTTGAAGAGATTCACTGCTCAGGGAGAGGTGTTGTTTAGCTCTCCAGCCTTGGGAATCGAGGAGGCGCACTCGGATGAAATGGAAGGTGCATTTTTTGAAAGCGGAGAGCATCTCGAGCAACTTGATCTCCGGGGACAGGTTTCTGTTAGGAGAAAAAGGAAAGGTTCGAAAGCACCGGTCGAAGAGGAACTTCACAGTGATATGTTGAGCCTCCGATTGCACAAAGATGGAGTGCTCGAGCATGCCAGGGCCGGTGGAAATGTAGACCTGAAAGTCAACTTCCCCGAAGGTAATCGTCATCTCTTCGCCAGGGAATTCGTTGAAGTGGAGTACTCAGGCGGCCTGCCGGAGCGAGTTGTGAGTAGGGGGGACTGCCGAATGGAAAGCATTCTCCCTGGTGAGAGAAATGTTCTTAAAGCCCCCTTAATTCATATACGCTACCGCCAACGTCTGCTCCACGGAATTTTGGCTGAGGGGGGAGTCACGCTGGAATCTGTGGAGCAAGGAAAGACAAGATACACGACAAGCGAGCGATTGAAGGTCTCATATCAGGCCGGCAAGATAGACAAGGCTGTGCAGTCGGGGAATTTTCGTCTGCGGGAGGGAGATCCCGCCACGATTGAGACCATTGACCTGAGGTCAGATCAAGCTGTTTTCGACCCCGAAATCCAAAGAATCACAATGACAGGGGAGAGATCCCCGGTGTTGAGGTTAGGCGACGCGAACAGCAATTCTGGTGTGGCTGTGGAGACAATCACGCTGCGCTTCGAGTTGGATAGGAAGACAGGTGAGATGTTTGCCTTTGGGCGGGTGAGAAGCTCCGTTCGGGAAGAGGACGGTTCGATTATTATCACCTCCGGTCGAATGCAATCCGACCCGGAGACAGGTTGGGTCAGTTATTTCGTCAATCCGAGAATTATTCAACAATCCAACTCAATTGCGGGGAAGATAGTGCGATACAATCATCGAGATCACGAGCTGGTGGTGGAAGGGGAAGTGGAAAGCTCTTTTATGCAAGGAAGCGAAACCCATTGGAAGAGGTACTGGGTCGAAGCCAACCATTTAGTCTACAAGCGCAGCCAACTGCGAGCGCGGTACGAGGGGCAGGTGCGGATCGAAACGGAGGATCTGGTTGTGAATGCTCCTTTTGTGGAATTCGTTTTTGAACCAACCAATCCCAACCAGATCCAAGAAATTATAGCCTGGGGAGGAGTCCAGATCACCGAAGAGAACAGAGAGGCCAAGGGAAATCGGGCCGTGCATTATCCTTCGGAAGAGAAGGTTGTCCTCACAGGAGATCCGGCCCAAGTGGTTGAAATTAAAAGAGGTAAAGCTGTCGGACGGCAACTTACCTTTTACATCGGAGAGGAGAGACTTCTGGTCGAAAATCCTTCCGCCCCTCAAGAGCCATGACCTTAAAAGTGTGCCCTCCAACATTGGAAGCACAGCAGCTCAACAAGTCGTATCGCGGAAGAAGAGTGGTCAACGACGTCAGTCTAACTATTTCCTCCGGAGAAGTGGTGGGTTTGCTTGGACCCAATGGTGCTGGAAAGACCACCACTTTTTACATGATGGTGGGCTTAACTGCGCCGGATAACGGCAGTGTGCACTTAAATGGTGAGGATATCACCTCCCTGCCCATGTACGTGCGTGCCAGAAAAGGGGTCAGCTATCTGCCCCAGGAGCCCTCAGTATTTCGAAAGCTTTCAGTGGAGGATAATCTGTATGCGATTGCTGAGACGCTTGACCTCGCGCCCGGCATAGCGGATCAGCTGGTGAGCGAACTGCTTGAGGAATTTGGTATTGCCGGGCTGAGAAAGTATCCGGCCTACACTCTTTCCGGGGGTGAGCGCAGACGTTTGGAAATTGCTCGGTCCATGGTGATAAGACCCGCCTTTATTCTTCTGGATGAGCCCTTTGCCGGTATTGATCCTCTGGCGGTTTTGGATATTCAACGCATTGTCACTCAACTGAGATCCAAGAATATCGGGGTTTTAATTACAGATCACAATGTGCGGGAAACTTTGAGAATCACAGACCGAGCGTACATTATAAAAGAGGGAACTATCTTCCGAATGGGCACTCCGGATCTGCTCTCATCCGATATTGAGGTTCGCAAAGTTTACCTAGGTGAGAACTTTCGACTATACTGATTTACAGCTACAAGGGAAAAAGTGAGCCGGCAATCAAAGAGGTTGAGGCAACTTAATGGCCAAACGAATCCAGCTAAGACCAATGCTCGGGCTGAACATTTCTCAGCGATTGGCGATGACGCCGTCGCTGCTGCAGAAGATCGAACTCCTCACTCTGAACCGATTGGAACTTTCCGATTTGCTCAACCAGGAGCTCACTGAAAATCCCGTTCTGGAAGAAGCCCCAGAAGAACGCGAGCTTGAAGTTCCTGAGCGAACTCAGGAGGAAACAGAGCGGAAAGAGAATGAAGAGAGCTATGAGGAGTTTGACTATGAATATTTTTTCGGCGAGTATCTGAGCCCCGCCTATCGGTCCCGCCAGTGGAAAGACAACGAAGACCACCCCTCTTTTGAACTCTTCTTGGCCACACCTCCAACTTTGATGGATCATCTGAACTGGCAGTTAAATCTGATCGAGATTCCCAAGGAGATCCACGAGATCGCCTACTTTATTGTCGGGAACATTGGTCAGGACGGCTACTTGACCATCTGCGTTGATGAGATCGCCGCAGCCATGGATGTTTCAACCGATCAAGTCGAAGAGGCTCTAGAGGTTGTCCAGAGCTTTGATCCCGTCGGTGTCGGAGCTCGCAACCTGCAGGAATGTCTACTCATACAAATCCGGACTGCGGGGCTTGAGGGTTCACTGGCTGAGAGGCTTGTGCAAGATTATCTTCCTTTGGTTCAAGCCAAGAAATTTAAGGAACTGGCCAAAGAACTGGGCTGTGGGATGGAAGAGATCGCAGAAGTTCTTGACACAATCCGGCGCTTTTCACCGAATCCCGGGCAGACATACAGTTCCCAGAGCCCGATATACATCCAGCCCGATGTTTATATGTATAAGGTCGGTGAGGGTTATGAAATTGTCATGAACGATGATGGTTTGCCCAAATTGCGCCTCAGTCGATCTTATCGCGAACTACTCAAGCGCAAGAATGTTTCGAAGGAAACCAAGAGCTTCATTAAAGAGCGCTTTCGCTCGGCTATCGAATTGCTGAAAAGTGTGGATCAACGTCAGCAAACCATTTACCGGGTGTGTTCAGTTATTGTGAACCGGCAGAGGAATTTTCTGGACCGCGGATTGATGTATCTCAAACCGATGTTAATCAAGGATGTGGCTGAAGAGCTGGGTGTGCATTCCTCAACCATCAGCAGAGTAGTTGCCCATAAGTATGCTCACACCCCCCAGGGTGTCTTGGAGCTTCGAAAGTTTTTCACTACTGGAATCGAGAGTTCCGAGGGTGAGAATATTTCCGTGGTTCGAGTGAAAGAGAAAATTAGGCGAATTATTGAAAATGAGAATGCCAAGACGCCTCTCTCTGATCAGAAGATCGCGAAACTCCTGAATCACGATGGCATTCAAATCACTCGAAGGACCGTCGCTAAGTATCGGGATCAAATGCACGTTGCTGGATCCCGCGAGCGGAAAATGGCCGTGTTGTCTTGATGGGTCTTTTTGCCGTTTATACCCTTCATGACCTTTGAGAGCACCAAACCTCCGAAACCAAGTATTAGCGCCAGGGAACTCCACAATTTATCGAGTCGGCGATTGAAGCTGACGCTTCTCGCCGGTGCTGAAGGACTTCACAACGAGATTACTTCACCGCGCATTCAAAAGCTTGGACTGGCGTTAGCCGGCTACATTGATTACTTACACGTAGGCAGGGTACAGTTTATCGGCCGCACTGAAGTTAAGTACCTCAAAATGTTGTCCGCGGCCAAGCGGAAGTCCGCCATTAAGCGAGTCTTTTCGAGGGAACTCTCCTGTGTTGTGGTCACACAAAATCTGAAGGTTCCCGTCGACCTCTTGCGTAACTGTGACCGGCAAAAAGTGCCCGTGTTTCAGACCGAAGCACTGAGTTCAACGGCAATCACAGAAATCACTATTTTTTTAGAAGAGCAGCTGGCTCCGACGACCACAGTGCATGGGGTCTTGATGGAAGTCTTTGGCCTGGGAGTCCTGCTTTTGGGTCCGTCGGGGATTGGAAAAAGTGAGTGCGCTTTGGACTTGATCGTGCGAGGTCACCGGTTGGTAAGCGATGATGTGATTGTCATTAAGAGATTTGGCCCGGACCGGCTGCTGGGCTCCGGCCCGACGGATTTTCAATTCCATATGGAACTTCGAGGATTGGGCATTATCAACATCAAGGAACTTTTCGGTGTCTCCGCGCTGAACCCGCAAAAAACCATCGATCTTGCCATTGATCTGGTGCGCTGGAGGACCGAAGAGGGATATGATCGGCTGGGCCTGGAAGAAAGACAGTACTCCCTGCTGGATGTGTCGATTCCTTTGATCACCATGCCGGTTGCATCGGGGCGTAATCTGGCCACACTGGTGGAAGTTGCAGTTCGGATTCAAATGCTGAAAGGCCAGGGGTACAGGCCCTCCAGCGAATTTTTCAAACGGTTAGAGGCTCGCCTGAAAGCACCTCGGTTGCCAATCGATGAGGCAAGGCGGCTTTGAAAAGTTCTGATCAGCTCGAATCACTGGTCATCATTACCGGGATGAGCGGTTCGGGGAAGCATACGGCTTTCAAGGCCTTCGAAGATTTGGGTTATTTTTGTGTCGACAATCTTCCCACTCCTCTGATTCCTCGCCTGATCCAGATGTCGGATGCATCGGGGGGAAAGATTCGAAGGTTGGCGATTGTGGTAGACATCCGGCTGGGCGAATCACTTGCACAACTCAAGAAACTTTTTAGCACGATCAAGCAGTTGTCGTTGAAGGCGACCATTATTTTCGTCGATGCTTCTGATGAGGTTCTGGCGAGAAGGTATGGTGAAACCCGCCGTGTTCATCCACTTGCCCGCGGCAAATCCCTTGTAGAGGGCATCCGCGCGGAGCGCAGAAAATTATCAGATCTCCGCGCCCTGGGAGGCCTGGTGGTTGACACCAGCGATTTCTCTGTTCACGATCTCCGCAATCTTATCTATCAAAACTTCCGGCAGACCGAGACCGAAGATACTCTCAATGTCTCCGTAGTCAGCTTCGGATTCAAATACGGCATTCCCTACAATTCCGATCTGGTCTTTGATGTGCGCTTCCTTCCCAATCCCAATTTTGTTCCCCATCTCAAGCCGAAGACGGGCAATGATCCAGCGGTGGTGAAGTATATGAAGAAGAGTTCGGAAACCGGGGAGATCCTGGCTAAGATCTACGATATGCTAGAATATCTCCTGCCCAAATACGCAAAGGAAGGTAAGAAGTATTTGGCGATCTCTATCGGTTGTACCGGTGGAAGGCACCGTTCGGTTGTGGTCGCAAATGAGCTAAGAGAACAGCTTGAGGGGGAGGGTCGCAAAGTCAATCTGATTCATCGGGATCTGCACAACGAATGAGGCACTTAGTGGGCGCACTGGTTGTCACTCATGGTCAGCTGGGGCGAGAGCTGGTCGCTGTCGCGCAGACCATTGTTGGCGAGATCTCCCATGTTGTCGCTCTTTCCATCGGTTGGAACGACGATGTAGCCGAATCCAAAAAGCGGATTGAGGAGGCCGTTCAAACGGTGAATCAGGGTAAAGGTGTCATCATCCTCACCGACATGTTCGGAGGAACTCCCTCGAAGCTTTCCCTCTCCCTTTTAAAGAGGAATGAACTGGAAATCATCACTGGCGTGAATTTACCCATGATCATCAAACTAGCCAATCAGTCCGGCAAAGAGTCGCTTTCAGAGTTAGTGATCAAGGTCAAGGAGAAGGGGCAAAAGCAGATCTCCATAGCCAGTGAGCTGTTGGGAGAATGATTCGGAGAACCCTTTATATTAAGAATGAGCTGGGTCTTCATGCGCGTGCCGCTGCTAAGCTAGTTAGGCTTACTTCCCAATTTGAGTCGGATATTAAGTTAGCCACACCCGACAATGGCCGGCAGGTTGATGGAAAGAGTATTTTAGGGATCTTACTTCTGACTGCGGCGCGGGGGACTGAAATTCAGGTGGTGATCGATGGAAAGGACGAAAGCACGGCTATGGAGGCAATTGTAAAATTGGTGG
>JALLOL010000400.1 GCA_027717875.1 Acidobacteria bacterium AH-259-L09
GTTCGCGGGATGGGCTATCGGTTTGATGGATGAGCGGAAAATTCCATCAAAATCAGACCATTCCCCGATTCTGCCTTGACACGCGCCGTGTAGTCTGCCGGGTGAAGGAGGACGAAATGAGAAAGGATCATCTGACCATTTTCTTCCTCGTCGCGCTGCTGGCGGGTGCGGCGAGGGTGACGGTCCCGGCGGCTGTGCAGAACGAGTCGGAGGCCGAGGCCGCGCTACAGGCCGCGATGAACAAAGATTTCGTGGACGGCGACCTGGAAGCAGCCATTCAGCAATACAAGAAGATTCTTACGGACTACACCGGTAACCGCCGGGTGTCGGCAAAAGCGTTGCTGCAGATGGGACAATGCTACGAGAGACTCGGGAGTGCGGAAGCACGGAAGGCGTACGAGCGGATTGTGCGAGAGTTTCCCGATCAGTCCGAGCCCGTGAACCGGGCACGCGCCCGGCTGGCGGCCCTTGCCGGCAACAAGACTGCAGATTCGCTGGCCAGCCGTGAAAAGGCGGGCGTCATTGTCCGGGAATTGCAGCTCGACTCCTGCATCAACTGCAGCAGCCAGGGTTTATTTGCTCTTTCCCACGATGGAACCAGGGTCGCATACACCAAACGAGGGGGTAACCTGGTGGTCCGGGATCTTGCGACGCTTCAAGAGAGACAGGTGACGGACCTGAAGAGCGGCTTCGCCTTTTATCCGGTCTGGTCGCCGGACGGAAAGAAGATCGTCTACACGGCCTGGCAGGGGAATTACTGGAAGTACGAGATGCACATTGTCTCGCTCGAGACTGGCGAGGATCAGCACCGGGAGATCAATGGATTTGCGCATGACTGGTCAAAGGATGGCCGCTCGATTCTTTACGCGGAAAGCGGTTTGGAAAAACCGCGCTGGACGCTCAATCTCCTTCCCGTCGAAGGCGGACGGATCCGGCAGATCCTGAACGAAGACAACTCGAAACGAGGCCAAAGCCCTCGCCTGTCCCCCGATGGCCAGTACGTAGCGTATTTCCTCTTCGCTCGAGCGAGTCTTTTTATCGTCCCTGTCGAGGGAGGTGCACCCATCCGAATAAGCGAAGGTTCCGCATACGACGGCTACCCGATTTGGGCCCCCGACGGGAAGGTGCTGCTTTTCCTGAGCGATCGGAACCTGGGCCGCTGGGATTTGTGGGGCTTGCGGGTTCTCGAGGGAAAACCCTCGGGTGAGCCGTTTATGGTCAAGCCGGATATGGGCCGTGTCCAATTGTTTTCTCTGAGTGAAAATGGCCGCCTCCTCCTGGCTCGTAGCGAACTGCGCTCTCACATCTATGTAACCGAAATCGATCCGGATACAGCTCAGGCAATAGGCGAAGCCGTGCGATTGACCAGCGATTCTACTACGGGTAACGGCCCCCCCCGTTGGTCCCACGACGGCCGACACATTGCATACGAGGCCAATCATACCCTTCGCGTGATGTCGGAAGACGGCAGCAATGACCGCGAGCTGGTAACGGTGGGCGCAACGCTGGTCCACACCTATGCCTGGGGCCCCGACAACGATCACATCTATTTTGGTGACAGGCGTCAAGGAACGGGGGCAGGCATTTATTCGATCTCCGCGTCAACAAAAGAAATCAAGGCCGTTCTCCTGGATCCGGAAATCCTCGCCCATGTCGACGTATCGCCCGACGGTAAGCATCTGGTCTTCCTCAAAGGCTTACAGAGACAACAGAACTTTCACATTTATGTCGCCGACATCGATGGGAAGAACCTCCGGCAGCTCACCTTCGAAACAACTGCCAAGGTGGCTTACCCGGCCTGGTCCCCCGACGGGAAGCAGATTGCCTTCTACAAATATGGTGCCGGCGATGGCAGGAGGAGCCTGTGGCTTCTCGATGTTGATGATGGACGCCTCACTCAGGTTTTTGAAGGCCCAAACTCGGAGCATACCTTCTTTCATCCCTCGTGGTCGCCCGACGGAAAAAGAATCGCGTGGTCGTCTCGTGATGGAACGGGAACTCCTGATGGATTTGAATTACGTTTCATGGGGCTGACTCCAGGAGAAAAGCCCAAAGCGATTCAACCGAACGTTGGATCGCCGGCGAAGCTTCCCATGTTCTATCCGAAATGGGCTCCCGATGGAAAAAAGATGGTTTTCGTCACAGGAACCCCGATTTATCAGGTTCTGCTGATGGAAAA
>JALLOL010000401.1 GCA_027717875.1 Acidobacteria bacterium AH-259-L09
TTGCATCTTACTGTTGCTCACGTCGCATCTTCCCCGTGGCACATCCGGCACCTATCGCGGCTCGCCTGAAGAACGGCATGGCGAGCAGCCGTGGTATCGTCTGCCAGGCGCTGTGACGGAAATTCTCCAACCCTATTATCATCCCCTGGTGCCCTTTCGCCGGCTGATCTAGATATGTGCCTAGCAGCCGGTCCCACCAGGAAAGGTTGAACCCAAAGTTAGTGGTGTACTCCACATCGTCCACGGAATGGTGGACTCGGTGCATGTCCGGCGTGACGATGATCCAGCGCAGGACACGGTCCAGACGCAGTGTGATGCGAACATTCGCGTGGTTGAACATCGCTAAGGCGTTGAGCACCACCTCAAAAATAAGCACGCCTACAACGGGAGGCCCGAGGACTGACACTACCGCCAGCTTAATCAGCATGGACAGGACTATCTCAATGGGGTGGAAGCGGATGCCGGTGGTCAAGTCGAAGTCCACGTCGGCATGGTGGACCATGTGGAGCCGCCACAGGGCTGGGATGGCGTGGAACATCACGTGCTGGAGGTAAATGGCGAAGTCGAGCAGGACTACCGAGAGCACAACAGCCAGCCAGTAAGGCACCTCAACGGTGTTGAACAGACCCCAGCCAAAGTCCTCGGCCATCAAGGCCATCCCGATCGTCGCAGCCGGGAAGAGCAGTCTCACGATGAGAGTGTCGAGTAGGACCAGGCCCAGGTTGCCAAACCACCGTCTACCTTTGCCGGCCGTGAGCTCACGGCGCGCAGCTACGGCCTCCCAGATCGCCATTAGGCCGAATATGCCGGCAAAGAAACCCAGGCGGATGACGGGTTCGTTGCTCATGATCCAGTCCTTCATAGGGCACCTCCCCTCTGTGGGAGGAAGGATGACAGATCATTACAGGAACTCCTTTTTTTCATGAAGTGCAGCACGCTTGTCCCTTCTCCGACTATGCGACGTGACTTTCTTGTAGATGGTAGACTTTCCGAGAGTTAAAGGCAATGGAAAACGCTTTGCCCGGATGGACGGAAAAAACCCTGTGAGGTGGATGGGGGCAATATCACAGTTGGGTCTGAAAATGGGAGACAATATAGGAGAGTTCTATGAAAGTCATTGCAAATCAAGATCTGAAAGACACAGTCGTCCAGATGGACGAGCATCACTTTGAAAACTGCACCCTTACACAATCGGTATTAGTTTTTAGTGGAGGAGATTTTAGCTGGACAAACTGCAGGTTTGAGAATTGCCAGATTCGGTTTACAGGGGCGGCACAAAGAACGATCCAGTTTCTTCGGCATTTTGGGATGGTGCCGCAAAAGGCGCCTGCAAAGGCACAGGCTGCAGGGTCATCTTCGGTGCATTGAGGGGCGAGTGAGTTTGCGACAGAGACTGATGCGGCCGGGTGTGCAACCAAGTGACTCTGGAGATTCCAAAATTCCTTGACAGTTTCGCCGGAACGGGGTAGCTTCGAGGCTCACATGAGTAAGCAGTCCACTGCAGGCCTTGCTCACCACCTTAGTGTCGGGCAAACGATATCAATCTCGCCAGGGGAGCCAAGCGCCGCACTCGCCGCCACCATCACGAAAATTGCCTCGGACGAAATCTGGCTGGAGCTTTGGAGACCCACCTCAAAGCTCCCTTTTCAAGAAGGAGAGCAAGTTCGGATCAAATACTGGGACGACGAAGCAGTCTACTACTTTGACAGCAAGATCCTCAAAGTGTCTGGCTCCGCGAACCAACACGTGGGGATCTCAGGGCCGAGTGAAGAGGTTTTACTGCAGCGCAGGGTGTCCTTTCGAGTTCATTCGGCGATCTCTTTTTCGTTCACCGTAATTGACGCTGCTGAAACACGGCTCATCAGCGAGAAAGTTCCTGACGCCAAGACCCAAAATTTCAGTGTCGGCGGGTTGAATTTTGAGACCAGTCTTCCCTTGAAAATTGGCGATCAACTCGAAATGAGCCTTCAGTTGCCCCCGTCACAACAAGTGAATGCCGTCGCCTGGGTTGTTCACTCTGAGCCAGTCGAACGCGACGGAAAATATCTCAATTCCATTGCTTTGAAGTTCCTTCACTTGGAAGTGGAAGAGCAGAAGAAATTCCTGCAGTTTTTGGCTCAGTCCGAAATGACTGAGTAAGTGTCAGATAACCTCTAACCCGC
>JALLOL010000402.1 GCA_027717875.1 Acidobacteria bacterium AH-259-L09
GATATGATCTCCTGACGCATCTTCTCTCGATATTCTTTTAGTCTTTGGGCAAGGGCAGACTCACTGCGACTGAGGATCTGGACGGCGAAAAGAGCCGCGTTGGTGGCGCCAGCTTTACCGATCGTCATACAGGCAACTGGAATTCCCTTCGGCATTTGTACGGTAGCCAGCAGGGAGTCCAATCCTTTAAGAGCAGAGGAATCCAGAGGCACGCCAATGACGGGAAGGGTGCACTGAGCCGCAAGGGCTCCCGCCAGGTGAGCTGCGAATCCTGCGCCTGCAATCAGTGCCTGAATGCCGCGACTTTCTGCCGATTGAGCGTAATCGGATGCCTCTCGGGGAGAGCGGTGTGCGGAGAGAACCCTCATCTCATAAGGAATTTCGAACTCTTCCAGCACCTTGGCTGCTTCACGCATCACTTCAGCATCTGATTTACTACCCATAAGGATTCCAATCTTTGGGGGAGTCATGTCAGTTCCTTTCTAACTTTTTGAGTCCCTTCGAGGCTATGTCTCGACGATAATACATCCTCTCAAAATGGATTTTGTTGACCCCTTCATAGGCGCGGATGATTGCCGTTTCCAGCGTAGGGGCCAGCGACGTGACTCCAAGGATTCGGCCTCCATGAGTGACCACCTTGTCATCTTTCAGAGCAGTTCCAGAGTGGAAGACGATGGTGTTTTCCTCCTCGCTGGCCATGTCCAATCCAGAAATTTCCTTCCCCTTTTCATACGAGCCGGGATATCCACCCGAGGCAATCACCACACAAACCACGGCATTGCTCTTCCAGCTCAAGGCTGTGTGTTGCAAGTTATCAGCGGCCGCTGCGTGGAGAATCGTGAGAAGGTCAGTTTCCATGCGGGGCAGAACGACTTGAGCCTCGGGATCTCCGAACCGAACATTGAATTCAAGGACCTTTGGTCCGGCTGGAGTGATCATCAGTCCGGCGTATAAGACTCCACGGTAGGGGTTTCCCTCTTCAGCCATGCCTCGTATTGTTGGATAAATGATTTCATCCAGGATTCGTTGACGGAGCTCTCCTGAGAGGATCGCATCAACAGAGTAAGCTCCCATGCCGCCAGTGTTTGGTCCCCGGTCTCCCTCATAAATGGCCTTGTGGTCTTGAGAAGGGACCATTGGCAGGACATTGACGCCGTCTGAAAAAACCATAAAAGAAGCTTCTTCGCCTTCCAGGAATTCTTCGATGACAAGTCGCTCACCCGCTGCTCCGAACTTCCGTTCCCGCATGATTAAATTGAGAGCCCTTAAGCTTTCGGCCAAGTCGGGACAAACAAAAACCCCTTTTCCGGCCGCTAATCCATCTGCCTTCACAACCACTGGGAACTGGAATTGGCTACCTTTGAGGGCGGCTTCCGCTGTATCAGCATGGTCGAAGATTTGGTAATTGGCGGTGGGAATGGCGTGCCGTTTCATAAAGTCTTTGGCAAACGCTTTGCTGCCCTCCAAGAGCGCGGCTTCCTGCGAAGGTCCGGCAACAAGCCGGCCACTTTCCTGAAAACGATCGGCGATACCAGCAACGAGAGGGGCTTCAGGTCCCACTACGGTAAGATCGATTTGCTTAGAGATAGTAAACTCAAGCAGACTTTGGATGTCCTCAGCAGGGATCGAAACACGGTTGGCGAGCTCAGCGATCCCAGCGTTGCCGGGAGCACAATAAAGCTCGTCAAGCTGGGGGCTTTGTTTGATTCTCCAGGCGATGGCATGCTCTCTGCCACCGGAACCGACGACAAGTACTTTCAAGGCAGTTGTGCAGGACCGGGGTCTATGGAATCCTTATTTTGGGGACTCACTCTTCTCGGCTCCGGAAGTGCTCTGAGAATCTGAACCACTGGTTCCCTTCTCCTCTTTTGCCTTTGCCGAGGAATCCTCCTTTGAGGAACCTTTGTCGTTTTTACGTGCGTAATCGGTAACGTACCATCCAGATCCCTTAAAGTGGACGGCGGCGGGCGAGAGCAGTCGCTCCAATTCTCCCCCACACACTTCACACTCCGAAAGCGGTGGGTCGGAAAATTTCTGAATTATTTCGACAGTTTTTCCACAATCTTCGCAACGGTACTCGTAAAGGGGCATGCACCCTCCTGCCTGCAGGAAATATATGATCGCGACTGAGTAGTTGTCAAGGTCAGGGGCTTAGCC
>JALLOL010000403.1 GCA_027717875.1 Acidobacteria bacterium AH-259-L09
AACTTCGTCCTCAAATGCGATCTGCTTTCAGGACACGACTTTTGATCGATTCACTAATCACAGCGGCGGCATCTTCCAGTACCTGGGCACACTGTTCGTATTCCCCTGGCCCAAGATCAACCGGATCGGCGACACGGCCCTGATCGGCGTTCACGACATCAATCACCTCCGGCCACACGCCCTTACTACTCATATACTCGGTGTGCATGGGACTTAAGCAAAAGATCAGGTCGAATTCTTTGAGATCCAGTTCGAGAACCTGGCGGCTACGATGGTGCGCGAAAATCCTGCAGGCAAAATAGAAGCCCTTTAGGAGCACATTATGGCACAGAACCAACGGCGATACGGGGGTGAAACGAACCGTTTACGGTGGTGAAAGAAGCGCTTGGCGGAAGCCAAATACTGAGGCCTTCCTACTTCTTTGTAATCGCCCTTGATTACCTTTGTTTTGTCATCCTTTTACCTTTGTAATTGCCGCCTATTTCCTTGTAATGGCTTCTATTTTTCTATTCAGAAAGTCCTGTAAGCAATTGCGAATGGGTTGTTTATCAACGAGTTTTCTTCATTCTGTGTTTGGAGTACCGTTTTACGATGCTTGGGAGAAGGCCCTCTAGCACTAAAAGCTTTTTCGCTATTGCGCCCGTTGTCCACACCCGGGCAAACCTGCTCCTGAGGGCGAGTTTTGCCCAGCTCTTGTCATTTGGCAAGGAGCGTGCGTCTGTCTTTTGCGCTTTTTCTTTTGCTCTTTTGTACTTCTAATAGGACACATTGAGAGAAAGGAGCACCGTGGAAGCAGTTCATTTTGACAGAGGCAGAGTCATCATGTATATTCCAGTCAGCCAAATTCTTATTCGAGGTGACTCTTGAAACGGCCTCTCTTAGGAACGCTCTTAGGTGTGCTCGCCCTCTCCGCTGCTGCCTGCATTTGGATTTCCCATCGAGTGGACGTACAGCAAGTCGATATCCGGAGCACCATTACCGTTACCAGTCCCGTAAAGGCGCACTTAAAGGACGGTTCCACCGTCGTGTACCGCCTGGGTGTTCGCGTCACTGGGGATTCGCTGCTCGGCGCGGGCATCCGCTATAACCTTACATTGACGGAGTCCACCAGTGTCGACAGTGTTCCGCTCGACAGCGTGCTCGGACTGGAAACCTTCAGTACCAGGGTGAATACTGCCGAAACCTGGATTGTGTCCACGCTCGCGACCGCAGGAGCAATCATAGGGAGTGCCGCACTTCTGGTGGTGATCTTTGGTTCATGCCCGACCGTCTATTCTGGCGGCGGGGCTGTCGAGGAGGCAGAGTTGTTCTCCAGCAGCATTGCCCCGCTCTTCGAAGGCCGGGATCTCGATCGCCTCCGAGCCCAGCCGGAACCTGATGGTACGCTGCGTGTCGAAGTGCGTAACGAGGCGATGGAGACGCATTACATCAATCACCTTCAGATCCTCGAAGTGCAACATGCCTCCGACGAGTTCGTCCTGCCGGATGAGCGGGGTCGCCCCGTGGCCGTCCGCGATGTCCGGCCTCCGGATAGGATCTTCAGCCGTAGCAGCGAGGATTTGCGCGCGACGCTCATCCCTGGTGACGGCGAGTCCTACCGTACGAACTCCCGTATTATCGCCGGAGTGAGCCGGGCCGACATGGACGACTGGATCGATTTGGCGGCGAGGGTGCCCGCGGGAGCCGACAAGATCGCGCTTGTTTTGCGACTTCGCAACAGCCTCTTGAGTACGACCCTCCTCTACGACGTTATGCTGCGACCGGCGGGCGCTGCTGCGCTCGATTGGCTTGGAGTCAATCTGGCGCAAATCTCCACCGCGGTCGAGTTGGGCCGCTGGTATCGTCGCCGGGCGGGACTGTACGTTTCGGTGTGGCGGGAGGGCAGCTACCGAGAGGTGGTCCGTGTTCCGGACTCCGGCCCGATCTTCTGGCACGACGTTGCGGCGGTTATTCCGGTTCATCCCGGACAGACTTCGCTGCGTCTACGGCTCTCGTTTCTGGCGGATCACTGGCGCATCGATCGCATCAGTATCGCTTCTGCCGTGCGCGACACGGCGCCACGGGTGATCGAGATCATGGAGGTCATCAATCCCGAAGGAAAACCCGAAGCGGAAGCACGAGAGAGCCTGCTGGCTTCGGACGATCGCTACCTGCAG
>JALLOL010000404.1 GCA_027717875.1 Acidobacteria bacterium AH-259-L09
ACATGTTCGAGAAAGCGATGTTGCTCAGCGAAATATCCATGAATGAAAAATATGTGCTGCAGCCGATGTGGGTGTTCAAAGATATGAAAGTCACCTTCCAGGAGCTTTTCCAGCTCGGGCCGGAAGACGATGACAAGCTCTTGCCCATCGTGTCCCATAGGGGGTTGCTTGCTATGGCCCCCAGCGCCAGTTTCGAGGGCCTAACGCTATTGGGCAAGAAAGGAGAGGTAAAAGGCACAATCACGGGAAAGAAGAAGCACCCCGGCGAGTCTACCCTGTTTGGGCTTAAGCTGCCTGTCCATGGGCTTCAATACAAGGACCCTGAGGGGAAGCTGGTCACGTCTAAGATCAAGTGGGGCCAAGATGCTTACACCATCAGGTGGAAAGACATTAAGGATCGTATCGCAGATGAGATGTCCGAAGCCAAAGCCATCGAGAACCTTAGGCTTGAGCGCGACTGGTGGTACAGCGAATCGGACTAGGCGACGCATGCCCTGCGGCTAGCTTAAAAAACCGTCAATTTGACCCCCTCCGCGACGACCCTCGCTTCCTGCTGCGCCGCATGAATCTGGATCCGTGAGTGGACCGTCTCACCAATCTTTTGCTTGTGTCTGATATCCCAATGACGAGAAGGATAGTGGGTATTGCGACGGCATCATTTCTACGTAGAAAATCCAGATCCGATTTTTGCTAAAAAATGGAAATCCTGATTAGCGAGAAGGAATCCATTATAAAGACTGGAGACTCGCATCGTGACTGGGTTTTCTGAGGGAAGTTTGCCATCTGGATCCCAAAAACTGGAATCACCAACATCCGGTCCCGACACTAAAGAGAAGAAGGGCGGATATGCATTTTTTTCTTGACATATTCTAAGCAGCTTAGAATAATAGGTATAGTGTCTTTAAACTGTCCACACTGCAATAGGGAAATCCCCATGGCGCTGTTTACTGCCTACATTGGCAAGATCGGTGGCAGTAAGACCAGTGAAGCGAAAAAGCGTTCTAGCAGGCTAAATGGTCTGAAAGGGGGAAGGCCCAGGAAGCAGAAGGGCAAACATTAACCTAGGTGGAAAGCGTCCCCACCGGCTGAGTGGTTCAGCTGGCAGGGACTAACCACCACAACCTTAGAGGGAGGTTGCAATGGCTACACCAAGTTTAACTCAACCCCAAACCACTCACTACACCATCAAGGAATTTCAGCTACTGGTGAAAGATGCGCCAGTGGTGCCGGCTGAGATTCAGCCCTTTGTGGGTGTCTCTTTTCGCTCCTCAGCGGACATCTACCGACTCTTTAAGGGACTGGCCCAGATGCCGGTAGAAACGTTCCTGGCGGTCCATCTGGATGGCAAGAACCGCATGGTGGGCATGACCACCACCAGCATTGGCTCCATGACATCCAGCCTGGTGCATCCTCGGGATGTTTTCCGGCCAGCCATTGCCAACATGACAGCGGGGCTCATCTTCATCCACAACCATCCCAGTGGTGATCCTGCACCCAGTCAAGAGGATATGCAGATCACCAAGAGGCTGTGTGAAGTGGGCAAGCTGATCGGGATTAGATGCCTTGATCACATCATCATCGGCCAAGGTCGTTACTTCAGCTTTGCTGATCAGGGATATCTCAGCTGGAAGGGGGGGTGGAATCATGACTAAAAGAAAGCGAGTTGCCGTATACGCAAGAGTCTCAAAGGCAATGGAGCAGACCAATGAGAACCAGCTTTTGGACCTGCGCCGCTACGTCTCAGATCGGGACTGGCAGATCTTACGGGAATACTGCGCTCTCTCCCATGATGTGGATCGCCAGCACTCAACGAGCTGATGAATGATGCTAAGAAGGGAGCTGTGCCGAAAAGAAGGCATCCAGCCGTCGATCTACTACAAATGGTCGAAGGCCTTTCTGGATGCCGGCAAAAACGGCTTGACCCAGTACACCGAAGAAGACCTGGACGGACCAGAGAGCAGCCTGATTGATGAAGAAATCCGGCAATGTCTGAGGGACTTGGGTATCCGCCAAGTTGATAACGGGCGGCTGCTGAAGGGAACTCAACGCCTTCTCAACTAATACCTTAGAATGCCAAAGATCCTAGCCTGAGCAGATCAGTGAGATAGCGAACAGCATTGGACTTTCGTCTCT
>JALLOL010000405.1 GCA_027717875.1 Acidobacteria bacterium AH-259-L09
GATGGAACTCCTTTAGAGTTACAGCACGGCAGGTCCTGTTGACTAACTGGAAAACGACTTCCAAGTCGGCATAAAGCGCTTCGATGTCCTCCGCTCCGGGGAAGGAAGGGCTACCTCCGGGCATCACCTCAGAAGAGTGAAGAACTAATTGAAGGTAACGTCTCTTCTCGCGAATCGCGCGTCGCACCATATCAAGCATATTCTTTCGGTTTCTGCCATTGGGTCTGAGCCAGTACGCCAGAGGAAAGTATTGATTCACTAATGCTCTCACTTTGGGTAGATTGCGAGAAGCGAGGTGGAGCAACGTTCTAAAAGGACTTTGAGCAGAAAAAATCGTCACGGGGATTTCAAGCAAATTAGAATATCCGGGACGACTAATATCATTTAGATCGACACAGTACGCCTCATCCGGAAAGTCCGAGTAATCTGCACCTCCTGACTGTTTAGGATCCCCTAAGTCCCGGCTCCAGGAAACATGGGGTGTTACTGAGCAGTCCACGCAATAACCTTTCTCGATAAGGATGTGTGCATAAACTTCATTAAGACCCCAACGCCCTGCTCGATGACTGGTGATCTCTACGTCAAATGTACTCTCGAGTAACTCGGTCATGACGCTTACCTTTTCACGCATCACATTCGCAGGGTACTCGAACAAGTAGGGTAAGAATCTAAAGTCGTCCTGGGTCAACGGAACCAGAGGAGGCGTGTTCCAGGCATGAAGATGCATTCCAATTTCGGCCCTCCTCTCCTGCAAGATGTCTTTTCCAAAGTCAACAAAAACGGAAGAATTAGCCATCTCATAATCCACCAGATAAGTCGGTTTCAATCCGTATGATTCGCACAGCGACTCAAAGCGTTCCAGATATGCAGCATTATTCGTAGTGATCTTCCGGGGCGCTGACCAAAGATTATCTCCCTCAACGTCGACGGTGACTAAAAAGTCGGGCCTAAGACTACTACGGTTGCCAACCATGGATTTTGGTCTTTGGGGTCAGGTATGGGATTTGGGGATTTGGGGCTGCCAAATCCCCAAATCCCATACCTGACCCCATTTAAAGACACGGCCCCTTCTCCAAGAGTTCTTGATACAGACTTTCAATTTTATCAACGTGCTTTTGTATGTCGAAAACCCGTTCAGCTCTTTGGCGGCCATTTTCCCCGAACTTGGTCCGAAGTTTAGGGTCATCGATCAACTTCATAATGGCCTTTGCCAGGGATGCGACATCCTTTTGGGGAGCAAGCAAGCCAGTCTGATCTTTAGCGACTGTTTCATTGATTCCTTCGACATCAGTCCCAACGACTGCAACACCACACGCCATCGCTTCTATGACAACCCGAGGACAGCCTTCCCACCGATCCCAGGAAGGAAGGACAAAAATATCAGTATCGTTTAGGACCGCCCAGATATCTTTTCGGTAACCGGCAAAACGTATCCGCTCTCGAAAATCGGCCGAGATTCGCCGCAAGTTTCTGATGAAAGGCTCTTTTGTCCACAGCCCGACCACAACAAAAGAGACATTCTCTCGTTCTTGGCAAATTTTGACAGCCGCACGGACAAATTCTTCGGCACCCTTGTTGGGGATGACCTGCATCACCGTCGAGACCAGTAAATGGTCACTGTCAATGCCAATTTCTCTCCTGAAATCACCTGATCGCGGCATCCGAGAAAACATTGCCAGATCGACACCGTTATAGATGGTGACACATTTGTTTGGATCACAAGGCAGAAAACGACCTGAGACCGCATTGGACACGCCTATAATCTTGGATACCAAGCGCTTGTTCACTTGATCATAAACTGGGTCTCTGGTACTGACACGGGCGTGCCAGATAACCTTTACATTGGAGAACATCAAAGCGACTGCGCTAAGAAAAGTGTCCCTTGGTGTATCGGTGTGAACCAGAGCACACTTGTCTCTCAAAGCCATCTTACGAAAGCGAAAGATCGCTGCCAGAATACTTGAAAGGTTGTGAATTCGCAGTGGAGGAAAGCTGAAAAATTTGACTGGAATACCTTCCTCGCTCAAGAAATCCGGGAGAGGACCCGGCACTGGACACAGCACCAACGGTTCAAACACGTTTCTGTCCAGGCGTTTGGCCAAATTATAGAGGCTTATTTGCCCTCCTT
>JALLOL010000406.1 GCA_027717875.1 Acidobacteria bacterium AH-259-L09
TGGCTGAGGCAACTGGCCAAGCGGCAGACTTTGACCCGATCTATACGTATGATCTCAACGGAAACCGGATCTCCATGATCGACCCCACCGGGCTGACAACATACACCTATGATGCTCTCAACCGCCTAGCCTCGATAACGAATCCCAGCAGCCAGACGACGACCTTCACTTACGACGCACTGAGTCGGCGAACCTCCATGACCCATGCCAATGGCGTGGTGACGACCTTCAGTTACGATGCAGCATCGCAGCTCTTGAGCCTGGTGCACCAGCTCGGGGCCACCACCATCAACTCTTTCAGCTATACCTACGACAAGGTGGGAAATCGAACGACGAAGACGGACAACAACGGAATCGCCAACTACACCTATGATTCGTTGAACCGACTGGCCCAAGCCGTCAATCCTTTGCCCTCCAATCCTCTAGAGTCTTTCACTTACGACACAGTGGGCAACCGTGTGGACTCCAACCAGAATGGTCTGTCGACCTTCAATGCGGCCAACCAGCTCATCGAAGATGGCACCTTCACGTTGGCCTACGATGCCAATGGCAACCAGATCCAAAAGACTAACAAAATCACAAGCCTCTCCACGCAGTTTGAATTCGACGCAGAGAACAAGCTGATTCGAGTTGTCCGAGAGGATGGCAGCATTGTCAATTACAAGTACGACGGACTGGGAAGGAGGATTGAGAAAGAGGTAGCTGGAGTGGTTACGCGTTATGTCTATGATCAAGAAGATATCCTGCTAGAGCTAGATGGTACCAACAACATCGTCACTCGCTATACCCAAGGGCCTGATATTGATGAGCCACTAATTATCGAAACAGGTGGTCAGAACTTCTTTTACCAAACTGACGCTCTGGGGAGTGTTACCGAGCTGACAGATATTAGCGGCGCTGTCGTACAGTCTTACGCATACTCATCCTTCGGCGAAGTAGAATTTCAGCTTGACCTGAACTTCGTCCAACCATACACGTTTACTTCACGGGAACTCGACACGGAGACCAATTTGTATTTCTACAGGACAAGGTTTTATGATGCGAGTACGGGCAGATTCGTACAGGAAGATCCAGTTGGCTTTGTTGGTGGCACAAACTTCTACGTCTATGTGACAAATAATCCGCTGAATCTACTCGATCCTCTAGGACTGTTTCCGCTCTCCGACTGTGTCAAAGCCCTACTTACTCCCTTTTTCCCGGGACTGAATTTGGATCAAATTGATATTCATGAAGGTCTCCCCTGGTATGCCCCAGCTAACATGGCTGCGATTACGATAGGCGATGATATTTATTTTGCTCCCAATCGGTATGATCCCCATTCGGTAGCAGGTATTGCGTTGATCGGTCACGAGACTGCTCACGTACAGGAGTATGCTGAACATGGACTCCTGGGGTTTCTCCTAAGGTATGGAAGTGATTACTTGAAAAACAGACTATCTGGAATGAATGAGCAGAAAGCTTATGAAAATATTCCTTTCGAGAAAGAAGCGTTGGCGAAACAAATCGAGATTCTTGAAAGTTTAAGGGAAAAATATGGAAACACCGATCCTTGTAAAGGGTCTGAAACCTGCGAATAGTTATCTCGCATTGGTACTACTGGCTGGAATCAGCTGCATGGGAGAGATTCCTTCTGAGTACAGGGCGTTTTTTGATCTACCGTTATCCCAGCAGCATCGTGCGATTCACGACTACCCCCTCGACAAACAGTTAGATATTTATCTAATTGCAGTCACTAGAATACATCCACCAGACTATGCCTTCGCCGATGATATTGCTAGCAGTGGGAAAAAGGCAACTCCGATTCTTGTAAAGCGGCTGAAAGGAGAGCAAGATGAAAGCATTCAACAGAAAATCATTTATATTTTTGAGGTGATGGCGAGATGCCACAACTTTAACGTCCAACATGATTTGTATCTCGACTACGATGTTGGGAACGATAAAGATGTAATAACCCTCGTAAAGCAAGTAGTTTCCTTGATGGAAGGGCCTTTTTACAAAGAAAGAAGTGAGAGATCGTTGAAGGTGATTCTTGGAGGTAAAGAATAATAGAGAGAAAGGTAGAGGAAGGCATTGGGAGGGATTGTGGTATCGGGGACAGTTGTCCCGGTGTGCTGGGCCAGCGATTT
>JALLOL010000407.1 GCA_027717875.1 Acidobacteria bacterium AH-259-L09
GTAGGACTGGGCAAGCGAGGCAAACATCACGCCACCACCTTCCATAACAGCGATCGTTTTCAGGTGGTGGGTATTGGCGGAAGAGATCGCTTCCGCTTGGAACCGTTAGCGGCTGGACTCGGTAACCCTGAAATCAATACTGACGCGCCAGCGCTGGCATCGTCCCTGAAACCGGACGTCTTTTGCTTCTGCACTCCACCCAACGTGCGCTCCGAAATGATCAAGATCGGTGTGCAATGCGGTGCAAAACTCATTGCCTTTGAAAAACCAATCGCCTTGTCGAGCGCAGAGGCGATGGAAATCAAGAGGATGCTGGAAAACAATGGCATCAAAGCCGTTGTGAGTCATCAACACCGATATGGTGATCACTATCAAAAGGTTAAAGACATCATCTCAAGCGGGTCGCTGGGTCGAATTCATACGGTATACGGCACGGCTGTCGGATGGATGATGCACCTGCTAACCCACCTTATCGACTACATGCGTTGGTACAACGATAATGCAGAAGCTGAGTGGGTGATAGGGCAAGCTGCGGGTCGTGGGAAGCTCACCGACGCGCATGCTTCCCCGGATTACATCAGCGGGTTCATTCATTTTGCTAACGGCGTACACGGCATTGTCGAATGCGGTGCCGGCGCTCCGGATGTGCCCGAGGTCGATTACTGGTGGCGCAAGTGTCGTATCGGCGCTCAGGGAACAGAAGGGTTTGCGGAAGTCCTGACCGGCGGAGGCTGGCGGGCGGTGACGAAGGACGGCGTATCCTCCGGCGAAGGCTGTATGGATTATGAGCATGACATGCCACCCTATATTCAGGAAATGGCGGACTGGCTTGACGATGACCAAAAAGTTCATCCGTGCAACTTTGAGAGCGCCTACAAGGGCTTCGAAATCATGATGGCATTATGTCGCTCTGTCGTCGAAGGCGGTCAAGTAGCCCTGCCTCTGCCATCAGGAGACGATGAGTTGAAGGCGCTGCGAGATAGCTTGCCGGACAAAGAACTTATCCTCTCCATACCGGAAAACGAGAAGGAGTACCGTTAGCCCAGGGGAGCATTGCCTCGGATTTGGATCCAGCCCCTTCTTCAAGACTCTCGACATCGAGCTGTCCTCGGTCTTGGCAATATAACGCAGCACCTTGTATTGCTGGTCGGTGAGCCGGCACTCAACCCGGTGAGTCGGGCAACGACATCCGCGAGTAAAAATGCCTATTTTCGCGCATTTCCGGGGCCAGTTTCTGAAAGGTTTTTTTGGGCAGGTCAATTTAGCTGCGGATCAGTCAAGTTTTTCGTGGAAGTGCTCATTTGCTAGTGATATTCTTCTCCAATCAAAAAAAGAAGTCCCGTCCAGAAGGAGGAGATGCAATGAGATCCTATGTAAGTGTGCTTGTCCCACTTTCCATGGCGATAACTTTGGCCCTCATCACCGTAGGGTGTGCCCCTGAGAGCGAGCAGATCGATCTTGAGGTTGAACGATCAGCGGTTCTCGACGCTGACAGAGCGTGGTCTGAAACACCTCCCGACGTGGAGAGGTTCGTTTCGTTCTTTGCCGAAGGTGCCCACTTTCTTCCAGCAGATGCCCCTCTGGCGATTGGTAAGGACAATATTGAGAAGATAGCCTCGCAGCTGTTTACCTCGCCAGGTTTTTCGCTCACTTGGGGCCCAACTATGGCCGATGTCTCGAGCGCTGGAGACTTGGGATACACCGTCGGGACTTTTGAACTTACCGTAGATGATTCGGAAGGGAACGCCGTCACGAGGAAAGGTAAATACACCACGGTTTGGAGGAAACAGGCAGACGGGCAGTGGAAAGTTGTGGCGGACACATTCAACTTTGACAGTCCTGCCACCGAGAAGGAGGGGTAGGTCGAATTAGCCTTTCAAAACGCTTCGCAAGTGCCACTCTCCGAGCACGATAACATGATCCAGACACTCTCGCCGGCTGCCAAGGACTTTGGGGAGCTGTGAGGACTTCTACGATGCCCGTCTCTTGAACACGTTTCCGAAAATGCTCTCCGTAGATCTGTCTCGAGCTCTGAGTAGGAAGGACGGTGCCGTGTCCTCAGGAAACGCTTCAATCATCTGCTGTGTCACACCCGCTTCACTAAGAATGGAATAAA
>JALLOL010000408.1 GCA_027717875.1 Acidobacteria bacterium AH-259-L09
GCCTGCACCCTAGTTTCAGTCTCAGCGACAACGTCCGCTTCTTTCAACTCATGCGCAGGATTTGTCGTGGTCACGGCGATGCATTTCATCCCAGCACGCCTGGCGCCCTCTACGCCTGCTACCGCATCCTCCACAACCACACACCGATCGGGCGGGACACCGATCAAGCGTGCGGCTTTCAGAAACACCGCCGGGTCTGGCTTGCCCGGGAGTGTTCAGTTCTCAACGGCGCTACAGGGTTTTTGACCGGGACAGGCCTAGTTGCTCCCATGATTCGTGCGAACTCGGAAAAGAGAGTGAGGCCTTCTATGTCGTCCAAACGAACTGAACTCAGATATCCCTGGTTCAAAGCAGCTTGGATAGCCGTTTTTTGTTCCGAGTGCGTTATCTCCGCAAGAACTTCATCAACAAGGATAAACTCGTAACCATCGAGTGCACCAAGCACCGAAAGCCAATCGACGTGAATCAGGTTGACAAGGACATTCGTATCAGTAACGACAACCCGGGGCACCCGCGCAGACGCCTCCTGCTTATGTCGGGATCGAGACTTCGGTTGCTTCCTCGCCTCCGATCAGATCATCAAGTTCAAGAGCAACGTCCGACCTTGGTACCTCCCGAACGGTCGCAAACAGTTCCTCAAGTTTGGAGCGACTAATGAGCTCGCTATCAAACGCGTCCAATGCCAAATTCAAGAAGTGACAGCGGAATCGGTTTCGTTCCTTCATATGATCAGGCTCCGGAAGATGCAGCAACTTCTCTAATTGGCGTCCCTGGCCAGACCGCTCTTGTTCCAACAAACGTTCTAAGTCGCTCGGAGGGATTATTTGCAGATTTCGCAAACGATAAATAGCGACCGTTCGGCTGACGCCAAAATGGTGAGCCAATAGGACCACATCATGCAGATGAATGTCGCCAACTTTAGATCCACTTCGGGCTTCGATAGCAATGGCGTCTTGCTCATCAGTCGGAGTCTCAGCAAGAAGCCGCCCTCCCCTCCCTTTGCCCAGATTGGACAAGAAATTTCGCACTCCAGATTCCGGCATAAGAAAACTTGCCCCAAACGAATTGGCCCGCACTTCCAAGAGAGCAGTGCGTTCGCTATTACGGCTAATCATTCCCTTAGCATGACAATCCATCAGTACGTGTGCATATTCATGTACGAAGGAAAACACGCGGCGCACAATATGATCGTTTCGATTGACTGCAACAAAGGGACCCACCTGTGGATCAAACAAAGTCAGTCCCGAAACTTCGTCTGGCAAGCAGACGACAGCCGTGCGAACACCTTGCTTCTCAAGAAATCCAGCAATGTCAGGAATGGGCGCATAGCCAATCCCCAGCCGTTGACGTTCCTGCTGCGCGACCGACACACCATGACGAATGGCCTCATACCGCCTTTTCGGAACAGGCAGGTTGTATCTGACCACCGACGATAGATCGCGGTCCAACCCAATTAGTCGTTCCAGGTTGGTGAGCTGTGAGCCGATCTCCATGCAATGTCGAAGCCCGTCCACGGTTTCCTGTTCTTCAGCAAGATCTTTATTGGCACGAAACAACGCAATGAGCGCCCCTTCTTCCTGAAAATCCTCAGAAAGAAAATCGCGAATGTCGCGGCCATAGAGGCGAGCTAGTCGGTCTAACTCCAGGCTGGACACTGAACGCTTTCCGAGCTCGATCTGCGTGATCGCGGAACGAGACAGCCCGAGATCCTCGCTCACCTGCTCCTGGGTGAGTGAGCACGCCTCGCGGGCAATCTTCAATCTCTGACCTAGCTGTTGCTGGGAAATCGGCATACGCGCCTCCTCTGCTGCACAAAGCATACCATGTCCAGACACCCAAATTCAAGATATTTCATTGCAAGTTTGATTTCCGAACACAACTCCTGTATAATTCTAGTTCGGCGAACTGACAAGATATGGGCATGAGATCGTATAGTGATACAATATGTTGGATGAATAGGGGCTTTCACGACGGATTCGGGGGAATTAATTGCGATGGGGCGTGAGCACGTCAATCACACAGATATTGTTCGGTTTTCCGACGAGCGCGTGAATCTTAAGCTTGAAGATGCCAAGGGAAAGGCGCGAGCAGGTTTGGCGACTGCGTGACCGTCTA
>JALLOL010000409.1 GCA_027717875.1 Acidobacteria bacterium AH-259-L09
GCTGCGGGGATACCGCGGCGTCTGCTGCATCGAGGCCGGCGGTCCTGAGCCGGGCGTGGGGTGTGCCGGTCGTGGAATCATTTCTATGGCCAGCCTGTTGAAACGCATCGGGCTGAAGAAAGAGGAATTCGATTACATCATCTACGATGTTCTGGGAGATGTCGTGTGTGGGGGTTTTGGCGTTCCCATGCGGGACGGCTACGCCGATCGTATTCTGGTGGTGACCTCGGGCGAGATGATGTCCATTTACGCCGCCAACAATATTTGTAAAGGAATTCGCAACGCTTCTCACCAGCGGGGAAAGTTGGGGGGCGTCATCGGAAATGCCCGCAACGTCGAAAACGAAGATGTCCTGATTGCTGACTTCGCCGGCCGGGTGGGCTCCCGAATGGTCGAGTTTTTTCCGCGAGACGAACTTTTCCGCCAGTGTGAACTGAAATCCCAGACGGTCATGGAGTACGCTCCCGACTCCGAAGTGGCGGATCTTTTCCGAGGTCTGGCCGACACTATCCCCCAAATACCTACAGTGACTCCGGATCCTCTGTCCGAGGAGGGGTTGGAAAACTTGCTGGTCGGCTTCTATCAGCAGAGAAAACCCACTGCAACCCAAGCTCGTGTGGCTGGAATCGAACGGAAAAGGGGAAGGTCATCCCTCGATGAGAAGCAGGAGGGTGACGATTCAAGAAACCCTGGGGATCCTGATTTTGAAGTGTACTTCAAGAAACCCAAACCCTCGGCTGGCTCTGCCTACCTGAGTAAAGGTGTTCGAAACAAAGAACCCTTCCACAGCTGTGCTCTTCAGGGTGCCTTCAACGTAACCAGCCAGGTGCTTGATGCCATCTCTGTTATGCACTCCTCCATTAACTGCTCGCACATCGGATTTCACGCCATGCTCTCAGTATCGAAACTGCACCGGCTGCAGAAAAATTCACGCTCTGCGTCTGTCCCACAACTGTTCAGTTCCAACATGGGAGAAACAGAGATGGTGTTCGGGGGCGAAAAATTGCTGGGCCAATCGATCACCGAGCTCAAGGGTCTTCTGGAGCCTGCTGCTGTCTTTCTCATCAATTCCTGTCCCGCCGCCATCATTGGCGACGATCCAGTAAAAGTGGCTCGGCTTCACGCATCGAATGACTGTCCCGTGGTGGCGGTCAAAGCCGACGGGGTCAACGAAGGAGACTACGCTCAGGGAATGCTGAACGCCTACATGGCTCTAGCCGAGGCACTGATCGATAACCAGGTGGAACCGAAGAAAAACCAGGTCAATCTGGTGGGGGAGAAGAACGCTTCAACGGTGGTGGAGGAAAATTACAGCTGTATCCTTGAACTGCTCACCGCTTTGGAACTGGAAGTCAACTGCCGCTTTGTCCGTCAGACCAGCGCTGGACAGATTGGCGAATTCCATCGTGCTCCTTTCAGCTTACTCGTCGAAACCGATGATACTGCTCGTACCTTACAAAAGTTCCTGCAGGATCAGTTCTCTGTAAACTTCATCGCAGCCGCTCCACCCATCGGTTTGACGCAGACACAGCGGTGGATCGAGCAGATTGCCCACACTTATGGAAAACAGAGACAAGCTGAACGGGTCATTGGGGCAATCTCCAGTCAGTACGAGCGCAGCCTGGCAGAGCTGAAAACTGTCTTGAAAAACAAGCGCGTGCTCATCTTCACTTATCTTCAGGAGCTCGATTGGCTGCTTGACACTCTCGCTGACCTCGAGATGAGCGTCGAAAAACTTTGCCTTTACAATTCCTGCGTCAAAGAAAGCTTTTCATCTCGTCTGGGTGAGATAACCGTCGAAACCGATTATCCAGGATGCCGTCGGGACCAGGATATCGAGCAATACCGACCCGACCTGGTACTTTCCAATTATCTTCCGCCCAGGATGATCGAGGGTATTACCTACTCAGTCATTCCGCTTTGCCCAAAGCTTGGGTGGTCTGCCGGGATCGATCATGCCCATGTGTGGGCGCGCAACATTCGGATTCCCTTTGTGGAAGGATGGCGTTATGACCAGAAACTTTTCCCCGCTTTACCCTGATTGCCTCGCCGGTGCCCTGTGCGCTTTTGAAGGGCTGCGGGGTGCGATGGCACTGCTCAACGGACCCACGGG
>JALLOL010000041.1 GCA_027717875.1 Acidobacteria bacterium AH-259-L09
CCTTGGGGGAGGTGGAGAGAGAAGAGCTAGCTGCGTATGTCCAACATCTTCACAAGCGTCTGTCTGCCATCTCGGTGCGGCGACAGATTGCAAGCCTGCGCTCCTTCTTTCGGTTCCTGCTACTGGATGGCTATATTCGGAAAAATCCAACTGAGACACTGGAATCGCCGAAGGTCTGGCGCAAGCTGCCCAACTATCTTAGCGAGGGGGGAGGTTGATCGGCTGCTTGAGCAGCCAGACCTGGGCACCCGGTTTGGCTTGCGTGATAGAGCCATGCTGGAGCTTGCCCATGCAACTGGACTGAGGGCAAGTGAGTTAGTGGGGCTCCGGGAAATCAATTTCGAGGGCTATCTGAGAACACTCGGTAAAGGCTCCAAAGAGCGCCTGGTGCCAGTGGGTGATTCGGCCTTGAGGTTTGTGCGCCGGTATCTGGAGGAGGCGAGGCCACAGTTGTTGCACAAGCACAGCCGATTCTTGTTCCTGACACAGCAGGGGAGAGTGATGACTCGCCAAAACTTCTGGGTGCTAGTAAGAAAGTATGGGGAGAGGGCTGGGCTCAAGGTGAATCCCCATAAACTGAGGCACAGCTTCGCAACCCACCTGCTGGACCACGGGGCTGACCTTCGAGCGGTTCAGATGATGTTGGGGCATGCCGACATCTCCACCACCCAGATTTACACGCATGTGAGCCGCAAGAGGCTCAAAGAGGTCTATGAGAGGTGTCATCCGAGGGCAGGCTAGTTTGCAAAAGAGCGAGGGTGACGCGATGGCCACACCCCAGGCACTCATTTACATTCTATATTCCGGGCACGGAAACGTGCTGGGCTCAGCCAGATGGGCCTGCAAAAGGCGTCGATAAGTGATTGCGACCGTGGCACCAATTTTCGATCGCCCGTACTTCGTGGGATCCTTCAAGGCTGCAATTACGGCCTTGACAAAGATCTTCGAGATGCCTGCCCAGGATCGTACAGGAATGGGCGACCAGAGCTTGAACAGGCCCAAACTTGCCCGGCTGGCCTGATCCACCTTAATTAAGACCTGGAACGCAAAGACAGCAGCATCGAGTGTAATCTGGCTGCGTTTGAATTGCAGCGGCGGGTTCTGGAACACAAACCTGAGTGCCTTCTCGGCTGCATCGAGTGTCAGGGCTGGGGCTTGAGTTTTCATGGCTGTACCTCCGTCCTTGAATTCGCCATGGTCTGGTACATCAATCCTTATGTGGGGTAAGAATATCACTTGGAAGGGATGACTGCCACCAGGAACCGGAACAATGTTCCTAGCAGCTCACCGCGAAGATAAGTCTCTGTGACTACAGCGAAATAGGCATGGACACTGCGTTTCAGGACTTGTAGTCAGTGTAGAGTCGGAGGTTAGGGAGCCTGGAGATGTCTCTTGCACGGTGAAAACTCTAAGTAACGATATTTGGCAGTTTCCCCTTCTATATATAGAGTAGGACATTATGAAACAAAAATTGATTCTGAGTCTGTTACTTACTATTTCGCCTTTATTGGGGAAAGACTGGCGGCCTGGGACGTCGCATTTTGGATTTCCGCTAATAGCCAAAGGGCAGTTTCCAGGGGATCTTAGTTTCGAGACTCAACTAATGCTTTTGAATGGCGGTGAGGCCACCGAAAAGATCCTTCTTCAGTTCTACAAAGCCAATGGAGAACCCCTCATTCTACCTCTTATCCAGATCTTGAATGGAGAAGAGTTCTTACTAGGAAATTATGACATCTTCGAATTTCTCATGGGACAACATTCGAGTGTATTTTTCAAGATCCCCAAAGAAGGTGATCCGCAAATCGGTTGGGTTTCGGTTCACGGAACCGTCACCGGAGTCGCGGGCCTTTTAGGGGTTGTCAGCGGCCTAACCGGAAATGTAATGTATCAATTAATTCAAACGTCGACGGGACAAGTTCTCAGCAGCGTCGGAGTACAAGCGGTCGTCGGACATTCACAGGAGAGGATTCCCGTGCTTTATGATGAGAATGTGAACACCGGCATTGCCATAGCTAATGTGAGTGGTTTTACAATTTCTGTTCGAGTTTTTCTAGTAGATAATAAGGGAACAAATATAGATGAGACGACATTCCCAGTACGAGGACTCGGAAACATCTCGCGCTTCGTCAATGAACTTTTTCCTCAATTATCTTTAGGCTTTTCAGGTTCCTTGTTAGTTGTTCGAGTCAATCCACAAGGACAGCAATTAGATAGTCAAAGCCTCCGCATTACAGCGCTTGTTCAAAGGGGTACTCTTCTTACGTCATTGCCATTTATAGCGGAATAGAAAACTCCCGGCCAATGATCCCACTGCCTTAGTTTCTTCAATTTTTACTCGCCAAAAACAATGAAAGGAAAAACAGGGCTTGCTTACAATGTGAGTGCATCTCGAATTGAATGATTGATCTTCTCCCACCTCATCCTCTGGTCCACTAGAAATCTCATCCCATTTTCAAACTCCACAGCAGCACGTGGTGGCGGGAAAAGTCCGATGCGGTGGACCAGTCTTTGATTTAGAGGGCAGGGTCATTGGGGTTGCATTTGCAAGCATCACACAAGGCCCTGTTTTATGGACACCCACCAAGAGTGGATTCCCAATTTGTGCATGTTCGTGCTCGATCAAAATGACCGTTGACACGTACGGGCATCTTGTTCCAGGTGCAAATCGTGAAGCAATGGACCGATTACCCACAGAGGAAGAAGCTATAAAGGAAGAATCCTTAGATGAAACATCTGCTGGGGGGCAAGAAGCTCACTAAGGTGAGGCAGATGGGCCACTCCTCCATCCAGGTAACGGTGGACATCTACGGGCACTTGTTGGAAACGAGGGAAAGCCGGAGGCGGCGGCGAAGACAGATCAGGCGATTTTTGGCGGCTGAGTATTTATTCAAGTTTGGTCACTTGGAGCAGTCCCGTCAACGCGGGATTTTCGGCCCGTTTCTCAGGCGAGTGCAGTATCAGCAGGTGGATTAACAGTGGTCTTGGGAGGAGGCGGCTGCGCGGCGGGCTTAGGTGAGAGCTGCGAGTAAAACCCTACCTACTAAAATGACGCTTGCGCTTGCGATACTAGCAGCAAAAAGCCAAAACGTGACTCTTGCTTTTCTGTCCAGTCTCTTGAACCACTCATCTGAACAGGACTTTTCTTTTTTAGCCTGTTGCTCGTTGTTCCGGAATTGCTCATAAAACCAGCGGGCGAAGTAGGTTGAACCTCGGATATTACAATACTGAACATATAATCCAAAAAGCATGGTGGCCAAAAAGGGGAGCGATACAATCAAGGCAAGGAGCGAGCCCCGAAGCAAATCATCCCTCACTTGAGCAACGATGACACCGCAGGCAGCCACTATGGTTGTCGCGAAAACAATCGCCGCATTTCGGTATGTACGGTAGGCTTCGTGAACGTCTTTCTCATCCATGATCCCTTAACAATAAGGATTGTACTTAATGCCACTGCTGAACTTATGGCGCTAACGGTTTTCAGGGGAAAAAGATGAAACGCGGTTATTTAGGAAATGGACTTCATGACAATGGACTTCATGACTCTGCCCCAAATAGGCCCAATGGTCTGGCGTCCACGCCCACTCTGGCTGCCCAAGAGCATCGACGACATCGTCTGGACTCATCCCTAGTCGCAGTTCCCGCCATCGTTCGGAGAATGGAACATTCTTGAGCCTACGTTCATTCTCAGGGATTAGCTCTTCTCGGCTGTCAACTATCCGACCATAGTACCAGTTCAACGTAGACGAGATTTCTGTGTATCTGACTGCAACCCAATATCTTCTGTCTTCACAGTCGTAGCGAAGCCATGAAAGATTCGGCTCCGCGTAGTGTTCTCCGGTCGGATCACCAAGAAGCCGCTTAAGCTTCTTCTCCGAGATACCTGATTCAACACGTTTCCAGCGGTCCGCGAAGTCCTCTTCCTGGACAGGGATGTGGGCTTCAGAGGGCTGCTTGGAAACTCGGGAGGCCAGCGGGGTTGGAGTGTCATCTCCAATCGCACGGGACAGGGATAACAAGAGTACCCACAGTCCTGCGACAAACCCGAGGCCAGCGGCAACCTGAAGGATCAGGCCAATTACCCATACCCAGGTTGGGCGTATCGGCTCAATGTCATTGACAAATGTCCCGATTTCCTCATCGTATACAATGCCGTGGTCTAGAAATCCGGTAGTATATGCCTGCATAAACTGCTCTGCGCCGAAGTATGCGAAGACTCCGCCTACGCAAAGCAGTAGACCAACGGCGAACCATTTGACCGTCTTGTTCACTGTCTCAAGTCGCCCGGTTGAAAGATCGTCGGCCAATTCTCGACGCTTTGGGAGAGTTTGTCAAAGACAACCACAAGCCGGGGAAGATCCGTCGTCAGAACGTTAAAAAAACGTTAAAAAGTGCCAGTTTGTCGCCTTTTCAAAGGGTCTCAGCTGGGCTCTAAGTATTTGATTTAAGGTTGGTTGTGGGGGAGGGATTTGAACCCTCGACCTTTGGGTTATGAGATCAAAGGTCTCGACTGACAACGCCAAGAATCAACAAGCTGCTTTGACCCCTCTCGCAAAAATCCGACTCCTAGACGACCCCGGAGCTAATTTTGCCTTTCGGAGTCGTTTTCTTTCAGCGGCTTAACTTATTGTATTTATTGGATTTAATGTGGTGTCGGTAGGCGGATTCGACTGGACGACCTGACTCCCCCTGAAAGCCGAGTCGGTTTCCTTTTCCTGACGGTCAACTCTCACAGCCCCGGGGTATGGGCAGGAGGCTAACTTGGATTGTGAATCCTCTCCCACTTCATACTCCGATCCACCAAAAGCCTAAATCCCTTTTCAAACTCCACAGCAGCACGTGGTGGCGGGAAAAGTCCGATGCTTCTACACGCCCGGAAAAAGTAAAGCAAAAGTTATGTTCTTAGCCGCATGATGGATTTTTGCGGGTAAGCGCTTTTAGATCAACGGCTTAACCCGTGTGAGGATGGTCTAGACAATACGCATTAGATATGATTTTGTAAGTATTGCCGGGACAGTCATCCCTCTGGATAAGGTAAAGTGATTGTAAAGTGAATTGGAGGGAACGATCAGCCAAGGCAACCATACAACAAGGAAAGATCAACCGGCTGAAATCAGTTACAACATTCGGGGCCTTCAGGAGCATTGAAACCTGTTCCACCAGCGCTACTTAAGCTGTACGATCCCGCGACCGGCAATACATCTCGAAAAGAGCAGGGGCCGCCCCCTGTCACTGTCACCACCCTTTCCATGCCCATCGATAGATTATTCCATCCGAATTGATCCAGAACATCCGGTATTTTGTCCACTTGAGTTTGATGGGAGGCCGATAAGTCACATTGGTTGTTGTCCCAGTTGTAACTGCGGTCGCAGTACCGGGATAGATAAGAGTCTCTTCGTTGTATAGATAGACCACAATTTTGTTGCCTGTTGCGCCAATATCGAGGACCTGACTTGGCGGTCCCCACTCAGAAACCAAGTCGGAATAACTATGGCTCATCCAGGAGTCCATAATTTTGTTCATTCTTTTGCCCAGGCAGGTGATGTTGCTGATCAGCACAACCAATAAAAGTGACCATAGGAGTTTCCTTTTCATTTTTGTTTCCTCCATTCCCATGGCGGCATGGGACTCTTCATAGACCACAGGCCAAGCAAGGGCGCTCTGCTGGGAGACTTTATTATAGTCTCGATAGAACTTGTCTTCGGCTACGGGACATCAAGGTCTAGAAGGTCCAGGTCTAGGTCGTCGAAGAAAAGATCCAGGGGATCATCCCGTTCACGCCGAGGCGGATCATCGGCACTACGAAATTTGTTAATTGGGTTCAGCGGACTGTCGATGTCATAGTGCCGCAGCGGATTCAGTAAGTTGTCGAAGTCATACTTCCGTGCTGGATTTAGGGGATTGGCCAACCGGAACCGGTTGATGGGGTTGAAGTCATTATCGAGCCGGTACTTGTTCGCAGGGTTAAGTGGGTTCCTTCCATGGTAGATGTTCAATGAGTTGGCCAGGCGCGGGTCGTCCGCCCTCCACAGTTTCTTCTCTTTGGCCACCAGAATTGGCATCGCCAGCAGCACGAAGAGCAGAATTGCGACCAGTTTTCTCATGCCATAAATTCTATCATAGCAGGTCGTTTTCTGCATATTTTGTCCCTCTAAGCCCTTGACATACTTGACAATACACCCAATTTTGTGCTATAGTTTGTTTTGCTTTCGATAGAGTTTTGGAGACTCCCCTACCAACCCATAGTTAAACCAAAAAGGAGGCGAGCAGAAGGAGAAGGCTATTTATGCCAACTGGTGAATTGTACTGCCTCCGCTGCAACAGCAATGTATGCAAGCAGGTTCTCACGGAAAAACCCTACCACGAGGAGCCCCAGCAACAAGGAGGATAACGCAAAGTGTGGTTAAAGATACCATCGACGGATGAGCCGTTTCGCGGCACGAATGAAGCAGCCGCAATCATCGGCGTGAAGCCGGATACACTGCGCAAGTGGGCAGGTCGGGGGCAAGTCACGTCGTATCGTATCAGCAATCGGTTGAAATTCTTGATTACGGAATTGGTCAAAGAGACAGCGGCCCGTCGTCCAAGGAAACCAAATCCGTATAGAGAGCAACTGTGAGGGGCTGGTGGATTTGCCTTCACCTCCCTCGACCCCCAAGGAGACTAAGTGGATCGAGCCTACCATGGTAGTAAGATGACAAAAAAATACAAACAGAATCTACCAACCCCAATGGATCTCACTGCCAAGCAGCGGAAATTCTGTGAGGAGTACGTCTCTGGGAAGAACCCAACACAAGCGGCGGTGGCAGCGTTCAACTCGCCCACCTACGATTCGGCCAAGTCAATAGCCTATCAGCTGATGCACAAAACCGGTGTCCCGAGGTATATTCAGCTGCTTTGGGATAAGTCGAAAATACACGAGAAGGTCGTTGAAGCGCACGCCCAACTTCTCAGTCCTGCCACAGACGCCCACGTCCGTATGAGAGCCGTGGCCGAGGGCTACAAAGCCCTTGGTATGTATCCAAAGAAAGAAGTTACCGTGACGCACAAATCTAAGGTTTCCCCAGAGTTTGAGGGTTGGCTGGAAGAGGCCACCCTTGATGAGTTGCACTTCTTTAAGGAGAGGGGGAAGATTCCAACTCCCGAAGAGTTGGAGAATTGGATCAAGGAGCATACTATCCCTGCGGAAATACTTCCGGAAGCGGAGTCCACAAATTGGGTTGATCAATTAAAGACGAGAGGTGAATAGATGCCGACAAGAAGCCGCCGAAGCCATCGACGCCGATCCTCGTGCGTCTAACAAATTTTCCAGTTAGAAACGGACAAGCGGTTGAGTGGAGGCTCTTCAAGGGGAGGCACGAGCGCAGCGAGGTGTCTGAGGAGGAGCGCGAGCAGCTGCTGAAGGGGGGGGAGTTGCCTGAGAGGCGAGAAGAAGGCTAAGGGGTGGAGGTGGTTCGAAGGATGTGGCTAATGAGAGGAATGTATAGTAACCTCAGATTTGCTCCATCTGGACTAAGGAGGCGCCAATCAGTTTAAAGGCTATAATCCACCCTGTAGCTTGGCTGAAAAAGGGCAAGGATTCATTCCCTCCCCAGTTGTCTTACGGAGAAAGGTTGGTTCTTTATGCCATTAGCTACCCTTTTCTTATCTTTATTCCTTTAGCGTACCTGTTAGACCAGTTCTGTTTAGGGTGGCTGCAATGCAGTCTCTGCTGGACCTACGTCGCCTTTGCTTCGGTACTTGCCGGTGTTCTTATAGATCGGTATCTGCGCCAGAAGTTGTCCATTCATGAGGCACGGCTTGAGGACGGAAGCGAGATCGAAGCACTAATCCTTGAAGCTAAATCCGTTGAGCCACGATTGACCGACCCAAAGAGGCCGGAAAACTACCCAGAGAAAGAGACTGAATTGAAGCGCAAAGCAGAAAGTTTGGAGAAACAGGGGCGTCGGGCATGGACGGAATATCAGGTGTTGTCTTTGGACCGATCGCTTGTCGATTTCTTGAAAGAAGATGATCTGAAATCCCGCGCTCTATCAACCCTTAGTGAATTGGAAGATTATGCCGAAGATAGCACTTATCGCTATGAATGGAACCAATACTTTAAATGGCAAGGACGCATCGAGCAGGCCATTAACAAGATCGATGAACAAAGCGATGAAAATCAAGAAGTCAGGGACGAAAAAGCTTCAACTCTTCGAGCCGAACTCAAGATGCTACTGGAGTATCTAGCTAATTATCAGATGAATTGGTCCGAAGGATCAGTACGGACGCGAAATCTTATGATATTCGGTGTGATAGCCATACCAGTTTTCATTATTATGGGTTTGCTGCCGATTCTACACCCGTGCGGCGAGCAACTCCTCATCGTTCTTAATTGGGGACTATTGGGGATCAGTGGGTCGCTGACTGCTGTTTTGTTGGACATCCGCAAGTCAGATCTAGTGGAAGTAGGCAATACGGAAGGGAAAAAGGAGGTTAGGCGTGCAATCCTCGGGGCTACTCTGGGTTTTGTCGCTGCTGTTTTGGCCTATTCAATGATTTGGGGTGGTCTGCTCACTGGCAAAATTGTCCCAAATCTCCAGTCTGAAGAGAGGGGATCTTTGGAGGTAATTGGGCTTTCCGTTGTCTGGGCAGTAGCCTCAGGTTTTTCGTTTGAACGGATCTTCGATAGAGTGCGCTCTACAACTACAGGCAATGCATAATCCTTCCAGGAAATAAAATGGCGGTAAGGACGGCTGAGTTAAATGAAAGCAGCAAGTTTTCAGACGATGAGTGGATAGCCACATTACGAGGATTGTCAACGCCAGCGTTGGTCTTCGATGAGACACAGCTATCTAGAACTCTTGAGGTGATTCATACGTTGGGCTCTGAAACATCATGCCAAGTCCTGTATGCACTAAAAGCATGCTCACTTTTTGGAGTACTTGACTTCGTAGTCGATTATGTAGATGGTTTTGCTTGCAGCTCGCTGTTTGAGAGCACACTTGCGAGAAGTCTTGTCACGAATTGCCAGACGGTTCATTTCACGAGTCCTGGGTTACGGGCAGAAGAAGTAAGGGAGATCGGTGAGACTTGCGACTACGTCTCGCTTAACTCGATTGGCCAGTGGACGAGATCTCGTGCTGCCCTCGTTCATAGTTCAAACTGTGGGATAAGGGTGAATCCCGAAATCTCATTTGCCTGCGATGAAAGATACAACCCCTGCAGAAAACATTCAAGGCTAGGTGTACCAATGGACAAACTGATGGAAGCTACCACGGCCAGGGGAGGTCTACTGCGAGGGATACGGGGTGTGCACATCCACAACAACTGTGACTCTATGAATTTGGGCGAGCTTCTGGCTACTGTTAATCACTTGGAGTCTCATTTGGCGCCGTTACTCGACAAAGTTGATTGGATTAACTTGGGCGGTGGATATCTCCTGTGCGAAGCAGATAATCGTCAGGCGTTTCGAGATGCTGTTAGGAAGCTTCAATCAAAGTATGGCCTCAAAGTCTTTATTGAGCCAGGTGCAGGAATTGTCAGGAGATCGGGCTATCTGATCGCGAGGGTGCTTGACTTATTTCAAAGAGGGACCAAGCAGGTAGGTGTACTTGACACGAGTGTGAATCATGTACCGGAGGTATTTGAGTTTCAATTCCAGCCTGATGTCATTGGCCATTCCGAGGGTGCTCCACATGAGTACATTTTGACTGGCTCTAGCTGCCTTGCAGGAGATGTTTTTGGAGAGTATGCCTTTGACCAGCCTTTGGAAGTTGGATCGCGGGTCGTCTTTTCAGATGCTGGAGCATACACTCTCGTCAAAGCGCACATGTTTAACGGCATCAACCTACCAACAATTTATGCCTTAAAAGAAAATGGAGAGCTTGAAATGAAGAAACGTTTTACCTATGAAGATTTTGCCAACAGATGTGGAGTAGAGCCAAATGTTTTTGTTTGAGCAAGAGCACGAAATAGCAGTGCCACTGGACCAGAAGAACTTATTGACACACCTTTCCCAGGCGGTGCAAGACCGCCTATCGGAAGACACTCATCCGGTCCGATTTGTCATCACAAACACTGAGGACGATCGATACCACTGTGAGGTTGGGCTTCTCGCTGGAGTAGAAGAGTCTGCGCATAATCAACCTAAGTCCATATTCCGGTTCGTCCATCGAAAAGTTGAGAACACGGACAGCTTCAATGCGGTGTTGTTAGTTCCGACAGGGGTTGGAGCTGAAATCGGTGGGCATGCAGGAGACGCAACTCCTGTCGCAAGACTTCTGGCGTCCGTGTGCGATAACCTCATTACCCACCCAAATGTTGTCAATGCCTCAGATATGAATGAAATACCCAACAATGGTTTGTACGTTGAGGGCAGTGTAGTTTGTCGGTTGCTAATGGGCACAGTAGGGCTTCAGCCGGCTCGGGCAAATCGCGTACTTGTGATCATCGATGCTCACAAAGATGAGACTTTTGTGAACGCAGCTATTAATTCGGTCAGCGCAGCCAGGGGTTCTTTTGGTTTGCAATGCCCTCGTGTGGTGCAGCTCGATCCACCAATCAAGTTGAAGGGGCGCTTCGCTTCCTCAGGAAGAGCCGCTGGTCAGATAGAGGGACTGGATAACTTGCTCCAGCTTCTTGATGACTACCGAGAAGAATACGATGCTGTTGCCGTTTCGTCGGTTATAGACGTCCCCCCAAATTACCACATGGATTACTTCTTGAGCGAGGGTGCGATGGTCAACCCATGGGGCGGAGTTGAGGCCATGCTCACTCACACGGTCTCAAGTCTTTATAACGTACCCTCAGCACACTCGCCGATGTTTGAGTCCAAGGAAATCGCTAACTTAGATCCTGGGGTGGTGGACTCTCGGATGGCTGCCGAAGCGGTCTCGATGACATTCTTGCAGTGCATTCTGAAAGGCTTACACCGCAGCCCAAGAATAGTGAAGGATCGTGACGCCATGCATCACCACAGCGTGATCACAGCGGCAGATGTCTCATGTCTGGTGATACCCGATGGGTGTATTGGCCTCCCGACACTTGCAGCTCTGGAGCAGGGTATCCCAGTGATTGCCGTTCGTGAAAACCGTAATATCATGCGAAACAATCTTCTTGACCTTCCGTGGGCGACGGGTCAGTTGCACATTGTGGAGAACTACTGGGAAGCCGTTGGCGTCATGAGTGCTATCAAGGCAGGAATTGCTCCAGAGTCGGTACGTAGACCACTTAAGAGAACCACTGTGGAGAAGAGGGTATTGGCAACAGAGGGCGAGGCTATTGCCCCTGTTGTTACTGCCTCGGATTCCGATTCATAAGTTCTCAATAAGTCCGCATTTGTCCGAGGAACCTCAAGATTGAACCCCTGGAAAATAGAATCCCTCAACCTCAAAGTCGGCGACTGGATCATGTGGCGGGACCAACCCGGTCAGCTGATCCATGAGGACGGCACGGAGACCACCTATCTCACCCCTGGCATGAAGGGCCGAGTATGACGGCTACCCACACCCTCCAAACTAGACGCTAAGGACGACTCAACTCTCCCCTGGGCCTTCGTCGAGTGGGAGAATGGGGAAACGTCGGTGGTGGAGCTGGGGATGAAGTGCGAGAAGCTGCGCTAGTCACTCAGTCCGGACTCGATCCGACCTTCTCCTCAGCCTTCCTGATTGCCTTACAGGCATCCTTCACAGCATTGCCTAAAGTCCGAGTTGAGCCGCTGTAAAGGGCATCTCCTTCTTCATCGAATACCACCACTTTGTTGTCCTTTCGCACCAAGACCTTACCGCCTTCATGATCCAGGAGAATGATATAGTCTGCCTTCTCTTTCTTGATCGTGACTGTCAGTTCTGGACAACGTTCATGGAAGGTCTTGACAATCTCAGCGGTTTGAGGGCGCGCACCTCCTTTGGTCGTCCCTACCACAGTACCGCCCGTACCGTAAAAGCCTCCAGTCATAGCCCAAGACTGACTGTCAGTAACATAAATTCGAACTTTTCCGGGGCGGGGGTGGTGGTCTTATTTTTCAATCAGCAGCGTGACGCATTGTTGGGTATAGAGGTCACAAACCCCGCAGCAAGAGTCGTGTCCGTCGTCGGCTACTTTGCACGGGTCGCGGTCTGGCAAGCATACTTGGTCCGGCGCACCAGTGATGACATCGACGTTTTTCAAGGTGTAGACCCCGACCACATCAAGCTCTCCTATAGGAACCCCCTTTGGAGGGCTAACCGTGATCACCACAAAGCCTTTGACAAATGCACTGCTGGGCTCATCGCTGTGCTCGTCTGTCGAGTTATTGAAGAGGCTCAGGATATTGACGCAGTCAACTTCTAGCGCTTCGTCCGCTTCCAGGACGTCCTCGACAGACAGACTAATGGCACCCCGTGGCTGTCCCTGAGGGTTTGCGATCACCGCCTTCTTCAGAAATGTCACAGCCTGTGGGTTAGGGTTGTGGATATTGATGGCGGTCCGGTAGGACCCCGGCGCAAGCGGGGACCCCTCAGCAAGGGAGCCTAGACTGGAGGGGATCTCTCCACAGAGAAACTTGACCGGAAACACCAAATTCTCTCTAATTTGTTTGGGAGTAACGGTCTCCACATCGATCCTCGCTCCCGTGCCAACCCCCACCGACCCACCGTCGATAGGTGGCAAAGGTTGCATCCCGACGTACTGAGCTGCTGCCTCACCTAAGAACAGGCACCAGGCTGCTAGAACGACAATTAAGTGTAATATTCTCATATTGGTTTACCTCCTCTTGCGTAAGGAATCTTTCATGACTCCTTCCCCACGATAAGGGGCTAGTGTTAAGTGCCGATGAAGGAATGGTCAGGGTTGTGCACAGTTTGTGTTAAGAAATCCTAACAAAGCCTCTCCGGATTGATTGTTTGTGGATCTTTCGTCAGATTGCCTTAGGCAGGACCTTGGTCTGTTCGTAAGCCTTACCTCCATCGACCAGCGATTTCTGATCCCCTCACTTATTAAGGCGTAAATGGAGGCCAAAAACTATCACCCAGTCAAATATTTTTTTCCGTCCACAGTTGCGGCGGTCTCACCGGTCTTAGCTGCTTCTTCGGGCTTTGGAATCTCCAGAAATGCCCGTAGATGTCCACGGTAACCTGGATTGAAGAGTGACCCATCTGCCGTTGGACATGAAAGAACCTTTATTTAATGAGCTTGCTCTCCTGAGCAGATGTTTCATCTAAGGATTCTTCCTTTATAGCTTCTTCCTCTGTGGGTAACCGGTCCATGGCTTCACGATTTGCACCGGGCACAAGGTGTCCGTAAACGTCCACGGTCATACTGATTGAGCACGAACATGCAAAAGTTGGGAATCCACTCTTGGTGAGTGTCCCAAAATCACGTGTAGGCAGGTGCGCTATTCGAGCCGGGTGAGCGGGTCCCATATTAGGATTCCTGAAATCTGAAAAATAAGAAAACAGCTCACCCCACTCACCATCCCTGGGAGGTTCAGGCTCCAAGCCGCGCCCGCTTCAGTTTGCTGTATAGCGAATCCACTTCCTCCACTCGCAGGATGACACGGCCCCACCATCTT
>JALLOL010000410.1 GCA_027717875.1 Acidobacteria bacterium AH-259-L09
GCACGATAGCACGACAGTTTCAAACAACGAGCACCACTTTCCCAAACTGCTCTGCACTCTGGAGATATTCCAGCGCCTCTTTTCCTTCTAAGAGAGGAAATTTCCTATCGATAACGGGCCTTAGCTTGCCCTCATCCAATAGCTTAACCAGCTGTCGGTATTCGCGCCGATTGCTCATTGTCGAGCCGAGGATATCGATTTGCTTCCAGAAGATCAGGCGAATCTCTGTTTTTGGATTGGGTCCTGTGGTGGCGCCACAGGTAACAATCTTCCCACCCTTTCGCACTAACCGGAGAGTTTGCATCCAAGTGGAAGCTCCCACGCTGTCCATGACGATGTCTACTCCTCTTTTCCCGGTCTCGTCAAGCACTTGCTCAACCACGTCGGTTTTCGTGTAGTTGTAGCAAAAATCAGCACCCATCTCCTGGGCTTTCTTCAACTTTAAATCGCTCGAGGAGCTGACAAAGGCCCGACCTCCAAAGAGCTTCACGATCTGCAGGGCTGCTGAAGAGACCCCACCTCCGATTCCATGGATGAAAACGTCGTCTGCGGGTTGAATGTGGGCTCGTGTTGTGAGCATGCGCCAGGCCGTTTGAAAAACCAGCGAGAAAGCAGCGGCCTCTTCAAAGGAGACATTATCCGGGATCTTCTCCAGATTGGCCTCCGGGACCGTGAAGTACTCCGCATACGTTCCTCTTGTGTGCTCACCGACCAGACGCAGTCGAACACACATACTATGCTCACCCCGAATACAGAATTCGCACTGTTCGCAGGAGAGGACCGCATTGAGCATCACCGGGTCGCCTGCAGAGAAACGGCTTACGCCCTCTCCGACCGCTTCGACTATTCCAGCTCCGTCTGATCCAAGAACATGGGGCATCTCCAAATTCAGACCGGGAAAGCCCTTCAAGACAAAGAAGTCCAAATGATTCAAGGCCGCAGCCTGCGTCCTAACCAGCACAAAGCCAGGCCTGATTTCCGGCTTGTCAATCTCCTCGAACACCACTTGCTCGAAACTGCCATGCTGGTGAATAAGGATTGCTTTCACAGCGACGATCTTATTGACCTTCCGCTTCTTTGAGCTTCTTGGTCAAGGCGGGAACGATCTGGAAAAGGTCACCTACGACACCGTAGGTCGCAATGTTAAAGATGGGAGCATTTGGGTCGGTATTAATGGCCACAATACAGTCGGCGTTCTTCATTCCCACAATATGCTGGATTGCGCCGGAAATCCCACAGGCCAGATAAAGCCGGGGAGAAACGGTTTGCCCTGAACTTCCAATCTGGCGATCCCGGCCCAACCATTCGTTATCCACAACCGGGCGGCTTGCTCCGATTTCCGCTCCCAAGACCTCAGCCAGTTCCTCAATGATTTTCAGATTTTCCGCTTTCTTAATGCCGCGGCCGACCGCTACGATAACTTCAGCTTTGGACAAGTCCACCTTCCCTTTGATGGCTTCAAAAGCTTCCAGTGGCTTTCGTCGAAGCTCCACCTTTGACAAATCTACAGAGCGCTCCTCGCTCCGGGCTTTCCCCTCTCCCAAATCGTCCAAACTGGCGGCTCCCGCCTGCACCGTGACAATCCAGGGATGTTCGGACCGGATTTGCACATCCGCATTAAGCTTATTCCGAAACATCTGACGAATGAAAGTAAAACCGCCGCCCTCTATTCGGTAACCAATACACTCGGTTACCAATGCCCTATTGATGGCCGCGGCCAGCTTCGGGGCTAAATCGATGTTTTGATAAATATGTCCCATCAAAAAAAGATAGGGCTGGTCTTGAGTAAGAATCTGCCGTAATGCTTGGCAGCAAGCATCGGGATCATAATCTTGCAGCTGCTGATCCTGCACAATGAGAACAGAGTCAATGTTTTTCCCCCCAATCTGTTCAGCCAAATGACCTATGTCATTGCCAAGAATGAGGGCATGTAATGAGAAACCAGCATCCTCGGCCATTCTCTGGCCAAGAGCCAGGCTTTCGAGTGACGGAGTTCGAATCTTCTCGTCTCCGTGATCAATTAGCACATAAATTTTCTCAGGCATGTTTGTGATGTCGTGCGTTCGTGCTGTGGTGCTGTAGTGCCGTGGTGCTGTGGTCGTTTCATGTGCT
>JALLOL010000411.1 GCA_027717875.1 Acidobacteria bacterium AH-259-L09
ATAGGGCAGAAGCCAGGTAATGCTGATGAAGAATGTGATGTTACTGGCGACATACTGAAACATGGCCAGCAGCATATTCGCGGAGGTTGCGATCTGGATGAAGGGAACGGTTTCATCTCTGGCGTCGGTCTTGGTCGGTGTGAAATCTTCGGACAGTCCTTCCTCGATGTAGGTGCGTTCCGCGTCGTTCGTGTGGTGATGTTGTCGCGGCTCGTCACGAAACCAGAACCACCACACCGCCGCCCAGGCGATCCCAACCAGTCCATTGGCGAAAAACGTCAGCCGCCAGCCGATCCAGGCGATCAGCAGTGGCATCGCGAACAGCGACAACGCCGCGCCGATCCTGGCGCCGGAATGAAATACGCCCTGCGCGATTCCTCGCTCCTTCACGGGCACCCAACGGTACAGCGCACGTGTCGCGCCCGGATACGCTCCCGCTTCACCCACGCCGAACAGAAAGCGAACCAGCAGCAGCATCACTGCGCTGGTAACGGCTCCAGTGAGTGCCGTGAAAATGCTCCACAACACGACCACCATCGTCAACACCTTACGCGGCCCGAACACATCGCACATCCACCCCGAGGGGACTTGGAATAGCGCGTAGCCCACGGCGAAGATGCCGAACACGTAACCGATTGTCTGATCGGACATCTCCAGGTCGTGCTGCATCCCGCTCTTGGCCGCCGAAATACAGACCCGGTCCATGTACGTGTTCAGGGTGTGCAGGAAGAGCAGTAGGACGAGGAAATGACGTTGATGGGTGGGTCTTCCATCCTCGTTCTGCATGGACACACACAGCGTTTATTGCGGAAGCCGAAAAACTCTCTGGGGATTCCTCTGAAACACGAGCGAGAGCTGCTCGTCACTCAGCCCAATCGACCGGTACTTCGTTAGCTCCACGGGCATGTTGGTGAGATGGTCCGAGCCGAACAGGATGCGCTCCACGCCGAAGCAGTCAACCATCTTGCGGACCGCGTACGCCGGACACCAAGACGGTTCGAGCAGAAGGCTTTCGCAGACTTCAGCGGCCACCGTCGCTTCGCTGCTGTACACGCCCCAACCCGCGTGCGCCAAGATGATCGCCAGTTCGGGATAGCGTCGGGCCGGCGGGATGCAGAGCGACGGCAGCGACGACGGTGTGCCCAACCCCGTGTGAATGATCACCGGCACGCCGAGATCGCAGGCGCAGCGGAAGACCTTGTCCGCCTCCGCGTGATCCGCTGCAATGTTGTGGGCCAGGGGGTGGAGTTTCAGCGCGACGAACCCCAATTGCTCGACGCAGCGTCTGGCTTCAGCTTCGTAGTCCGCAGCAGACCACCATGGGCTAATGCTGGCTATGCCTACGATACGTGCCGCATGTTCGCGCGCGGCCTTTGCAATCCGATCGTGGTATTGCGGAATGTCTTCGAGTGTAGGCTGCGGCATCACCAGCGCAACGTCGATGCCGTTCTCGTCCATCGCCTTGAGTAAATCCATTTCGGTCGTCTCAACGCCCGTGAACATCGAACGGCCCAGATGTTGATGCGTGTCGATGATCATGCATATGTGTCCGTCTCAACGAGCCACGGTTGGTTAATGAGGATGTGTTACGTTCCGCGAAATGACCGTCTCCATCTCTCGGATGACGGCTTGCCCGACGTCGTGCGTATGCGCGTCGCCACCCAGGTCTCGTGGCAGTACGGAGCCGGCGGCAAGCACGCCGGCCACTGCTTGTTCCAGGACATTTCTGGCGTGCGACACCGCAGGGTCTTGGTAGCGACTGCCAAGCCAATCGAGCATCATCGCAGCGGACAATATCGTGGCGATTGGGTTGGCAACGTCGCGGCCAGCGATGTCGGGCGCCGAGCCATGCGACGGTTGGAACATGGCATACTCGTCGCCGATTTCGGCCGAAGGAGCCATTCCCAAACCGCCAACCAGGCCAGCGCCCAGATCGGAGAGGATGTCGCCGAACTGGTTTTCGGTCACGAGCACATCGAAGGCGTCAGGTTGCTGGACCATGTGCAGGCTCATTGCGTCGACATAGACGGCCTCCGCGTCGATGTCAGGATGGTGTTCGGCGACGCTGAAAAACACCTTGCGGAAGAATGCCAGGCTGCGGA
>JALLOL010000412.1 GCA_027717875.1 Acidobacteria bacterium AH-259-L09
CCGATCAGAACTTCTGAGACGGTGTACTAGTCAGCGCTCGGTTCACTTCAGACTCGATTTCGAGTCTGAGTGCCGCATAGTGAAGTCCAGCTTGTTTCAGTTCCGCCTCGGCTCGCGAGATCTTTCCCTGGTTGCGGTTGAAGACGGGGATCTCCGCGGTGACCCCCGGACCCGTCTTGATACCCAGTTCCCCGACGCCTTTCGAGCTGAGCAGCGGAGCAACAAAAGCGAAGGTCCGGGAGCGCTCCCAACCAAGACGCTGCCCGGCAGCTTCGACTGACAATTCGGCCGCCCGCAGGTCGGGACGAGAAGAAGTAGCCATTTGAAGCAACTCACCCGTCGACTGAGTCGGTCCTTGCAATAAGACTGGGTCCGACGTCGGCGATATAGGCGATATAAATGTCGATACCGGAAGTCCTGTGAGGAGCCGCAGCCTTTCCCAGGCTGATGGGACCTCCAGCTCTCGCTGCTCAGCTTGGTCACGCGCTGAAAGCGCCTCAAGCCGGACCAGGTGAACTTGCAATTCGCTGATATCTCCTGCCCGCAGCCTCCGTTCCGTTAGCTCGGTGACCTCTTCCGCGAGTGTGGCAATGCGATCGGTCAGCCGCGCCTCCTCCCGGGATAGAAAGTAGGTCCAGTACGCCTGCCTGACGTCGTGCACGACGTCCAGCCCGTTCTGAACGAGTCGTTGCGCCACGCTCTGCATCGACAGCCGAGCTGCAGCTCGTCGTTTCGGCCTGTGCCACAGGAGTTCGATCGGAGCGGTGAGTAAAAGTTCGAAAGGCTTACTTCCGTTTCCGAACAGGACTTGGAGGTTTGGGTTCACCCAGAGGCCGGCCTCGATCAGGTCTGCTTCCGCAAGGTCCAGTTCCACCAGAGTCGCGCGCAGAGCTACATTGTTCCACAGGGCAACACCGACCGCTTCGTCCTCGCTGAACCCATCCTCGAGCGAAACTCCTGGCGGCAACTGTAGAGAGGCAGACGGTGTGGCAGAGCTCAGGCCGAATCCCGTTCGCTCCTCGATCCCTCGGGATATGACACTTTGGTCCTGAGCTGTGAGTGCCGTAGCTGCAAAAAAGAAGGTGGACCCAGCTACCAGCAAATGCTTGAACACCATGGAACAGACTCTAAGCAAGTCATTATATACGACCCGTGCCCAAGCTGGGATGCCTGAACAGCAATGGAGGTATACCCACAGCTGGAAGGAAAAGGAACGACCCATTTGATTTGACAAACCGGGACGAATGGGTGACCGAGGAAGTCCTTGAGGAGGTGGAGCACCGTCAGTTGGTGTGGGAGTTAAATCCGTGAGAATCACCCATTTTTTGTAGGTCTTTGCAAGAAAATTGGCAAAGATTTGGCAAAAATCCCAAACAGCTCAAGCTTCAACTAGGGTCGGGCGTTATTTGTTCCAGGAGTTCAGCTCTGGACTGACCCTGTGGCGATAAGGCGATTGCTGTAAGCTTGGCAATGTTAAGGACCCGTGGTTCCTCCCGTTACGTAAGTGGGACTGCTTCGGTTCAGACTTGATTCAGATTGGCAGGAATCCTTTTTCCTCACTGTCCAGGCTCAAGGCACCAGCCTGCACCTCACCGATTACCTGTGTAAAGGGAGAGGGAAAGTTCTGGCGAGCCAGGAGTTTTCAAAGGGTGTCTCGAACTCACTGGAGCGAAGCTGTCCAAGGGTGCTGATCAAGCTTTGGAAAACGGGGGTGTCGGACGAGATCGCTCCGGACTCGATAAGATCCTGAAACTTCTGCTGATCAACGGCCTGAATGTTTCCCTCCTTATTGCGGAAATAAAGACGACCTCCCCTTAAGCCGTCCAATCCGTGTACTGTCCTGAAGGTTTTAAAATTGCGGACCAAACTGTCCATGGAGCAGCCTGAGATGCCCTGCTTAGAGTGAGCAGCAGTCACGACAAAACGATCGAACAGAATCTTGAAGGCTGCTCTTACGGGAGCACGATGCGAGACCCATCGGGGTAGAAACTCTTGGAGCCCTCGGCGAATGATTTCCTGTTGGTGCTCACTTAAGTTATCTTCAAAGCCGTGAATCCACACTCTGGCCTCGTCGGGGAGGTCTTTAAACTCAATCAAG
>JALLOL010000413.1 GCA_027717875.1 Acidobacteria bacterium AH-259-L09
ACCAATGATCCGGTGGGGCCTGAGATCATAATTGCAGGTGTGGCGGAGTTTGGAAGAGAGTTTTTCAACCCGACGGCGTACACCAACAATGTCTTTCAGTTTGTCGACAACACCACCTTCATTCGCGGAAATCACACTTTGAAGACGGGAGTGGATTTCAACATCCTGGATCTATCCGGGTTCGCCGAAGTGTTTCTGGGAGGTCAGTTTACCTTTGCTGAAGCTATTCCACTGGCTTCCATCATGAACTCACTACTGGGTCCGGGGACTGCCACGGGACTGATCCGGCAGCTTTCTACACCGACCTCCGCTGAAGAGCTGGAAAAACCCTGCACGAGCCCGAAGATCTACTGTCCCGATCTGGTACCCAATGTGCTGGCGCCGATCAGTTCGGTTCAGGCCTTTAATTTTGGTCTTCCCATTACCTACTTCCAGGGTTTTGGGAATCCGAATACCAGCTTTGCCTATTTGCAGCTCGGTTTGTATCTTCAGGACAACTGGAAAGTACGCGAAAACTTTACGCTCAATTTAGGAGTTCGCTATGACGTTGACTGGCGCGGCGAGACACAGAATGTCACGTCCGCCACAGCTCCTTTCTCTTTTGACTTTGCCTCCACGAGCGATCCCAACAACATTGCTCCTCGCATCGGTTTTGCCTGGGATCCGGCAAACAATGGGAAGACCGTCATCCGAGGCGGATACGGAATTTACTACCAAAACTACTTTCAGGCCACCGGCTTTGTTTCCCAGGTGCTCGCTGGACAGCGTGACGGGCGACAAGGGATCTCTCAGGTGTTTTTGCCCCTTACTGGATTGCCAGGATTCAATGTCACCTCGGCCGATATCTACGGGTTCTTCGCACAAACTGGAACTTTGGGTGAACCAGCCTTGGCAGCTTTTGGGATCAGTCCGGGCACCACACCGGCAGCCATCCTTCCCGGGGACCAGAATGTGGTGAATCCGTACAGTCACCATGCGAGCTTCGGCATTGAGCAGGAGCTGACACCGGATCTCTCGATCTCTGTGGATTATTTGCTTAATCGGGGAGTACACCTCATCCGCTCACGGGATACCAATGTTCGACAAGTCGGTCCCAACCAGTTTCAACTCTTTCCGTCGCCGACTCTTCTAGCACTCGATCCCCGCTTTGTGCAGGTCAACATGATTGAGACGAGCGGAAGCTCCATCTACCATGGCTTCAGCTTGTCGCTGCGAAAACGGTTTAGTCGCAACTACAGCGCAATGTTGTCTTACACCCTGGGGAAGGTGATCGATGACACCACCGATTTCATCACTCCCCTGCAGCCCAACAATCAGGCAGATCTTCGCTCTGAGCGCTCCCTATCGAGTTTTGATCAGCGGAACCGTCTCGTCATCAGTGGAATCTGGCAGAGTCCTCATCGACTGTCTTCTTCAAACAGCTTGCTTCGCAATGTCTTTGCGGATTGGAGTGTGGCGCCGATCGTTACCCTCAGCAGTGGCCGGCCGTTTAACTTGTTAGTCGGCTTTGACTTGAACGGAGACACGCATTCGCAAACCGACCGGCCGGTGCTTTCCGACGGAACCATTGTGGGCCGAAATACCGGTAAAGGTCCCTCCTTTTTCGCAACCGATCTGCGCATCGCTCGGAAATTCAATTTTCCCCGCGAAGAGACCAACTTCGAATTTATCTTCGAAGCATTTAATCTGTTCAATAACGTCAATTACTCGGGAGTGAACAATGTTGTTGGGCCCCTGCTGACCACGGGCGTGGTCGAGGGGAGCAAGGGGGTCTTTGCCAATCAGCCGCTGGGCTTTACCTCGGCTTTCGATCCCCGCCAAATCCAGTTTGGCTTCCGACTGAATTTTTAGACGAGGATCCGCCATGAGAAGCACAAAAACTCTCTTGACAAGCTTGTTCGTTTGGGTGGCTTTCGGTTCCTTTTCGATATCACAGCAAGCCCCTCCCAGTTTCTTGAACACCATCGCGATCGGGGACAGTCTGACCGCCGCGGTTCAGAACGGTTCCCTCAACGAGAAAGGTCAAATCGGATCGTATGCTTACTGGATCGCACGACAGGTGGGGACTTTCATGTTTTTGCCGCTGATCACAAG
>JALLOL010000414.1 GCA_027717875.1 Acidobacteria bacterium AH-259-L09
TGCCCTGGCCGTCGTAGCCGTATTTGATGACAACACTGCGAATCTCCGTGAGTTCGCCAAAGGCGTTGTAGGCAAAGACCTGTTTGAGATCGCTCATGGGAAGCTTGATGAGGATCTCCGAAAGAAACTTCTCGCCGGTTGGGACTTGGGAGGAGAGGGTAAAGGTTGGGGAGAGCACGGCATCGGTGTAGATAAAGTCAATTGTTGTATTTGTCTTCCCATAGGATTCGATCTTTTCCAAAAAACTGTCCGCGTCGTAGGAAAAGACCGCAATGGATCCCAGTGTGTCATCCACGCGATGGATCTTGCCCGTCCCTGCGACATAGCTAACTTGGATCTGATTGCCGTTGCGGTCCTTCATTTCCGTTAGATAGTAGATGCTTCCGATTTGATGCCCGAAAACGAGCTGGGTTCCGCCTTTGAGCCAGGCCGTCGCGCTTTGCAGGTCAAAAACCACAATGTAAGTGGAGTCGACCGATCGCAAGACGCCCGTCCCGTCATCCACCAGCTCATGCGAGGAGCCGTCCGGGAAGACGACGGCGTAAGACGTGCTGCCCTGGAGGACCTTGGGCATCTCCAGTCTCCAGCCCAGGCCCACCCAGCTGCCCGGCTCCATGAGCTTCATCACGCTGCCTTCCCGGTCCCAGAGCTTGCTGTTGTAGATCACCGAGAGGGACGCGGCGAAGCCGGCGCGCCCCGGCCGCGTGACCAGCTGCCTTCCAAAGATGAGGTTTCCATTGACCAGATTGATGCGGCCCACGCCTCCAAGATATTCGACAAAGGCGTACATCCCCTTGGCGTTTCTTGGCTGATAGGTCAGCTCGCTGGCCACATAGGAGCGCACCGGCAACGTCGTGTAGACCAAAAGCAGAATCAACGTAGCAACAGAGAGGAGGATTGCCCTTTTCATCGCTCACCTCCCTACTTGACCCGGCTGAGGACAAAGACCTGAGACTTGGGTGCCGCAGACGGCAAGAGGCGGGGCAAGCCTTCTGAGATCTCGGTCTTCTCAAAGGCAATGGCCCGAACCTGGTAGGCATCCCCGATGCCTGTCCCGTCCAATTTTCCAAACTGGCCGATGGCCCTCCACCGGAACTGCCCCTCTGCCTCGGGATTGGTATCCACCGTGGCCCGGAAAAGCCGCCAAGCCCTGAGCTGAGAATGGTGGACCATGATGAAGACGGCCAGATCCCCATCGGAAACCGTCCCTTCCAGCGTGGCGCTGAAGCCGACTTCTTTCTGGCTTGCTTGAATGGCTTCTCGCTCCAGGCCATCCAGGGTGATCATAGCCTGGGCGAGAACCTGCCCGAGTGAGCTCAAAACAAAAACCAAAAACAAAACTACGGATAGGAAAGCTCTCTTTGTTATGTTTGATTGCATCAAATCCCCTCCCCAAAAATGAAAGCAAGAAGGCTTCTTTTTACTGCATCGTTCCTCTAAATCTCACTTTCTTGTTTTTAACAGGTTCTCTCAGGAGGCTCAAGAAAGTTTGGTATTTCCGATTTTTCTCTCTGGTTAAGGTGTTGGAATAAGTATGACCTGCAGCTCAGAGAGCGAAATTGTCACACCATAAAGGCGGTTGGGTTCACTGGTATGCTTTTGCCCAGCCTGTTTGAGTGGCGCTCTTGTACAGAATTCTTTTTAAGACCGCAAGCAGTACCAAGAAGCGCAAACTATATAAACCTCCTCGTGCTCCTTCCTACAAAACACTAGAGGAGGCATGCACGATGGCGAAGAAAGACAGCAGGTTTCGAGTTCTCAGCCAGATTCCAAAAGATGTCTCTGGCGGCACACACCCAGATACTAAGAAGATAATTGAGCAGATTAAGAGCACGAAGGGCAGAGTCCTGGCGTGCAAATTCAAAACTCCGAGAGAAGCGAAAAACAGAATGGAACCCCTACAACGTGCCGAGCGTAAGGGCTACGTGAAGTACAAGGAAGCTCGGCGCAAGGCTAATATGGTTTATTTCAAGCTGCGATGAAGGTGAGCCGCCCGCCGTCGGCTGTTCATTTTGGTTTCACCCCTACGGGACTTTTGCGACACCCTCTCACACTCGCGGCTCGGGAAGGGCATTAGTCAGCCAAGGTTAGCC
>JALLOL010000415.1 GCA_027717875.1 Acidobacteria bacterium AH-259-L09
CTTGCCGATCATGTCACTTGCCTGTGGGGACGAGGCGTTTGAGTTCTTCAAACCAGTTGAGGACGAAGTTCAGATGGGTGAGGTCCGTCTCTTCCTGGGTATCGCTCTTGAACATCACAAACTGCTTGCCGTCGGGAGCCACGTCATAGGCCGGGAAAGGAGCAAGATCCACAAATTGACCTTCAAACAACTGCCGCGTTTTTCCGGCGCGGAAGGACGACCCGTCGGCGCTGACAGAGACAACCATCATCTTGTCCCCGCTGCGGTAGAACAGCTCTCGGCCATCCCGCGACCAGCGCGGATACTCACCGCCATCCGTGGAAATCTGCCACTTGCCGCCGGGGCCGGGGAACGGTCGAACGTAAACCTCGAACTGCCCGGACTGGTTGGACGCGTAGGCCAGCCAGCGACCATCAGGCGAAAACACCGGGTAGGTATCAATAAACGATGTGCTGAGGAACAGTTCAGGCTTTCGATCGCCTTCGAGCGCCAGCACCCAGATGTCCCAATTGGTTTCAGGACTTAGTTCGACGAAGGCCAGGACCTTGCCATCGGGCGAGAAGGAGATGGCAACCTGCATGTGGTCGCTCTGGGTCAGCTGCTGCGCCTCGCCGGAGCCGTCGGCAGGTTCCAGAAGAGGTTGAACTGCCCTCCGTCTCTTGATGAACTGAATGCCACCCGCTGCCCATCGGGCGACCAGATGGGGATGAGGTCCGGGGCTGAATCGAATGTCAGCCGGGTCATAGTGCCGCGTTCGGTCTCGCTCACCCACACATCCACGTTGGTTCCCGTGTTGATTTGTAAGGCCAGCCGACCCCCGTCAGGTGACAAAGCGGGGCTGGAATAGGTACGGGGCTCTTCCAAGAAAGGAGTCACCGCTCCCTGCCGGTCCACCCAGACCATAGAGTACTGTGGGTTTGCTTGAGCTCCAGACAGGTAAACAAAAGTTCCGTTTAGAGAGAAGGCGAACTGGGCGGCTCCGTACAATGAGTTTGACACGACGCCCTCAAGGATGGGGGCCGGCAGGCCCGCTACCTCCAGCCGGTCGAGGTCAAAGGGCACCCCGAAGAGTGTTCCTTCCCGCACAAAGACCAGGTGGCCGGAGGGTACGTAACGGGCGTAGGAGCCTCCCTGGTGAAGGACCTTGCGCTCGCCCGTCTCCAGTACTAGCAGCTCGATGTTCGCTTCATCAAAACTTGGCGAGATCCGAGCAGTGAAGAGCACCGACTTGCCATCGGGCAGGAACTGCGGCCAGCGGTGCGAGGTCTCGCCCTTTTCTTTGTTCAGGAGCGTTATCTCTTCCGGCGTACCTCCGGCGGCCGGAACTTGCCACAAGCCGGTAGTGGTTGACGGAGCGAAGATGATGATGTCGTCGGGACTCCAGCTCCCGCCCCGGTTGTCCGCCGAATCGCAGAGAGTCAGCGGCGCCCCTCCGGAGACGGAGACCTTCTTGAGTTTACCGCCAGCGGAGAATGCCACCCATTGGGCGTCGGGCGAGAAAAACGGATTGAAGGCCCCTTGGGTTCCGGACAGAGCTGTGGCTTCCAACTGGTCGAGCGTTCGCATATAGAGCTGACTGCGCTGCCCGGAGCCGGCGACGTAGGCCAGCCGCTTCCCGTCGGGCGAAAGGACCGCGGCGGCGCCCGGGAGCGTCCGGAGCGATTGGTTGGGGGACACCTCCACGCTCAGGCGCATAGGGGAGTACTCGACCGGACGGGTTGCCTGCCACAGCCCCACCAGCGAAGTCAGCAGAGCCGCCGCCATCAGGCCAGCTACGGCCCACGGAATCGCCCGTCGCCAAGGTGGTTGGGCAGCGGGTGCTTCAACCCGGAGAGCGGCGGTTTCGAAGGGCTCCCTAAGTGCCTCCTTCAACTCGATTCGGACATCCCAAATATCTCTCAGGCGAAGGTCGGGATCTTTTTCCAAACATCGTCGAAGCAAAGCTCGAACGTTCCAGGGGGTGTTTTCAGGCAGGTCGTTCCAATCGGGCAATTTATGAACAATCGCCCCGATGATGTCGGTCACCGTCTCCCCACCAAACACCTGACGACCCGTCAGACACTCATAAAGCACACAGCCAAAAGCCCAG
>JALLOL010000416.1 GCA_027717875.1 Acidobacteria bacterium AH-259-L09
CCCCCGAGCCGCTTCTGTAATCGCCCTTCTTTCCACCTGGGTGATCTCTGCTGGGACGCTGATGACCATGCGGGGGGCGAGCAGATGCTTCCGGGTATGGGCTTTCTTAATAAAATATTTGAGCATCTCCTCAGTGAGGTCGTAATCAGCGATGACCCCATCCTTCATGGGCTTGATGGCCACAATGTTTACTGGTGTTCGGCCCAGCATTTCCCTGGCCTCATGCCCGATCGCCTCCACTTTATTGGTAAGCTTGTTGATGGCCACCATGGAGGGCTCGTTAATGACGATTCCGCGGCCCGGAGTATAGACGAGTGAGTTAGCGGTACCCAGGTCAATCGCCAGATCATTGGAAAAGAGGCTAAAGAGTAACCGCAGATTCATAAATCTCCTCGGAAGGGTCATTCTGCTAGTGAAAACCCCAAACGAGTTTACCTCGGTCACGTCAGAAAGGAAATTGTTAAAAACTACGGCACCAGTGCTCACAGACCGAACACGAGTTCCTATCGGTCCCCAGCCACAAGGTGACGACACGAAACCAGCAAAGGAAGGCCTGGTAAAAAAAGGCTATGGTGGGCAAGAGACTAAACGCTTATAATAAAAGGGTATTACCTTGAATGGGCGATTAGCTCAGCTGGTTAGAGCGCCGTCTTCACACGGCGGAGGTCACTGGTTCGAGTCCAGTATCGCCCACCAATGTCAAATCCTTTACCTTCAAAGCCTTACGTCACTTCACTCTCTTGATCTTTGTCAAGACTCTTTCTCGCTGTTTCCGTTTTGTTTCCGCTCCCCTGCCACCTTCAAGCACTTTCAGAATCTTCTTCGCAGCATGTTCTGGTGAGAAGTGTGCATAATGCCTTTCCGTTGTGGTAACGCTGGCATGTCCCAGAACGGACTGGATGTCGTGCATGGCAGCCCCATCTTCAGCAAGACTGATCGCATAATGCCGTCGCAAGTCTTTGACTTGAATCCCTGGCACTCTTCCTTGTTCCCGTGCTTGTACCCAAGGTTTTCGGCAGTCGTACCAGGGGTTCCCGCTTTTGAGACTGTAGAAGACGTAAGGACAGTCCTCGATAGGTTGCAGAGTATCTACAGCTTCAATAGCAGCTTCGGTCAGGGGGACATAACGGAACTTCCGTGACTTCGTATCCTCACTAAAGACGACCAGCCTGGATTCTCTTTGAACCTGCCAGTGCTGCAATGAGAGAGCCTCTTCTCGTCTGCACCCCGTTTCTCGGATAAAGATGTATAGGGGTCTGCAATCGGGTCTTACGGCATTGATTACTGCATCAACTTGCTCATCAGTAAATCGTGGTCGTTCCTTTTGATTCTCTCTTAGGTTCTTGAACCGCGTGATTGGATTCGACTCAATTACTCCACACTCCTCAGCATAGCTGAGAAGATGTCTGATCGTGTTGAGGTCTTTGTTGATGGTGCCTTCCGAAAGTCCCTCCCGCTTCCGCCTTCGGACGTAATTGTGAAGATATGCTGGTGAAATTGCGTTCAAGTCGAGCGTACCTATGTACCTGTTGAGTGCATTCAAAGAGGTCTGCTTTCGCTTCCAGGATTTCTTCTTGTTCCGCACCTTCGCATACTCTTCAATGTAGGTTTTCGAGAAGTCTTGCAATGTCAGTTTTCCATGATCTCTCAGTTTCAGCTTCTCCTTGAACTCTCGCCAACTTCCATCAGCGATTGAAGCATTGATCCTATCCAACAGTTGCTTCGCCTGAGTCCGATTGGCACACACTCGGGTGGTACGACTTCCATCCGGCCAGCGTTTATCACAAACGATCTGCCCTCGATATTTTCTAATTCCCATTACTTATCCTCCTTTCTTGGGTTCGAGGACAGGTCGGACCAAGAACATTATATTGTGAGAGGAGTAAGCTCTCCAAAATATTAATTTGTGAACTCAATCATTACCTCCTTGTTGACAGCGTCCGGCAGCTTCTCGATAAAGTCATCCAACCATTCCTTGCAGTAAATCCGATCTCCACTGGGGAGAATCTTGGCTCGAATGAGGCCCAAAGCGGTGTACTTGCGCAAGGTATTCTTAGATAGGCCCGTATA
>JALLOL010000417.1 GCA_027717875.1 Acidobacteria bacterium AH-259-L09
TATTCAGGAACCGGGGGCTGTACCCTCTCAGCGATTTCTCATAAGATGAGCTTGTCGCTGCAAGGAGAAATCGGATGGAAGCTCTGGACATTGTGTCCCGTGTCGTTCACGTTGCCACCGCGATTGTTGTCCTGGGGGGAAGCATCTTCATGCGCTTTGTGCTGATGCCCGCCGCAACGCAGCTGCCGGAGGAGGAACAGCAGGCCCTGCACGGCCGCATCATGGGCACGTGGAAGGTCGTTGTCATGATCGGCATCGTGCTGTTTCTCGCCAGCGGATTCTACAATTACCTTGTCGTTTCGCTTCCCGAGCATCGCGGAGACACGCTATACAACGCACTTATGGGAATCAAGATCCTTCTCGCGTTTGGCATTTTTTTCCTTGCCTCCGCACTTACCGGAAGAGCCGCAGCGTTCGAGCGTATCCGGCAAAACGCGAAACTCTGGCTGGGCATCACCATCCTGCTGGGCGTCCTCGTCGTGGTCATCGCGGGCTACCTGAAAGTGGCACAGCCCGGCTAGCTAATTTGTGTTGAAAAAAGGGCCAAGCAAGAAGGACGGTTTTTCCACTGAATTTTGCCTGCTTCGATGCCAGCTGTCAGGGGGTATTTCTACTTATGGCGGTGTTCCAGCGCTACGTTACCTTTGCCAGGGAGCGCAGGTTGTTAGCCATTACCGACCAGCCGACCCAACGTTCCATGCCCTCCAGACCAGAATACAGACAGCGGTCCATCCCGAAACTGCGTTTAAGCACGCTGATTCGCCCTTCGGAACCGTTACGCCATTTCCGAGCTCGGCGGAACCAAGCTTGGCGTTGGTGTTCAATCCGTTCTTTGGTATTTTTGCCGGGCCGCGGAAGGCACACCTTTTTCACTCCTGCCTGCTGGGCTTGGCGTTCATTGGGGCCGGAGTAAAATCCGTGGTCGGCCGCGGCCAGTTGGGGCATCCGACCAAAAATTTCCTCATGTCGCACCAGGGAGCTTCCCCACAACTTGACATCGGCCGGTCTGTGGGCGTAGACCTCGTAGTCGGTAATGAGGCCGGCCTCGCACTCCTGAATCTTCACCAGCTTTCCGAACTCCGTTTCTTTGCCCGCCTTGCCTTTGCGAATGGCTTCCGTATGCGGCTCAAAAAGGCTGAAGATCTTTCCCTTATAATGCGTATTCCCTTCCAAAATCCGAGCCCGCGTTTGGCTGATAACCTTTCTTAAGAGCTGGGCCTTGTCTTGCAAATATTTGCTCAGACCTTCTAGCTGAGCGGCCCCGGCGAGGGTCGCTGGAGCTGGTTTGATGCCCTGCTCGATTTCCTGGACAAATCGTTGCGCTCGTCCTGCTACCTGTTGGGCCGTTTTCAGCAGTTTGACATAGGCTTGCTTCAAGCGTTGTGCTCGACCCTTGGCTCGGCTTTTGCTGATGCGAGTAATTTCCACCAATCGCTTCTTGGTGCTGCGCATTCGGTTGACCAAACGGGTTCCCACCTGGCCCGTCAAGTCCTGCACCCGTTTCATGCTGCGCGTTAAGACCCGAATCCCATCGCCCAGCAAACTGCTGTCGGTCGGATAGTGGATGTTCGTTTCTACCACCGTGGTATCCACGCGCAGCTTCTTTCCGGCAATGGCTGCGCCGCCAGCTGCCCACTTCACCAGCAGTTCGTTCAGCTCACCCACCACTTCCCCTTCGATCAGCTTTCCGATGCGGGCTACCGCCGAATAGTGGGGCATCTTGCGCCCTCCCAGCCGACAAAAGCGCCGATAGGCGATATTCCACTTCACCTCTTCCACCAGCTCCCGGTAGGACCACTTCTTGAAATGCTTGAGCCCCATCAGGCGCAGATAACATTCCGCCGGTAATGTCTTGCGTCCTCGCTCCTCGCTCTGCGGCCAGCGCCTTTTCATGGCTGCTTCCACGGGCTCCACTGACCCGACTCCTCTAAAATCTGATCCATCTGGGCCAACTGCCCCGGCAGCTCCAGCCCTTCGTCATGAATCGCTAAATCGAAAAAATCGCGTCGCCGATCCTCGCCCACTACCATCGCCGCCCCCCGATTCCCAAGGCGGCTCGGTTCAGCTCGG
>JALLOL010000418.1 GCA_027717875.1 Acidobacteria bacterium AH-259-L09
CAGGTGTTTTCACCAGTGCTATATTGAGCCCATCCGTAATACATAACTACGTCCCAAAAGACGAGGATGCAGGAATGTCGTGGTTCCTTAGTCTGTTAGGGTTTTTGATCGTCACCTTTGTCTTCGCTCTGCTTGCTGCGCCGCTATATCTTGTCGTCGAGTATCCAAAGGAAGCCGAGGCATTTGCGCGGATTTCGGAGACACTTATCCCTTGGCTCTGCATTGTCCTACTGTTGTTCATCTTCAATGAGGGAGTTAAGCAGGTCTTCAGCAGTATCTCACACGCGATAAACCGAATCAGGCGCTTGAGCGCGGCTGGGACAACCACCGAATTTGAAGAGCAGCAACGTGATGTTATTCCTCTAACCACCGAGCAGGCCAAACAGCTTACCACTTACATCGAGTCTCTGACGAAGGTAAAGAAGGGGGAAACAGCGTGGGCGTGGCACTTCTTCATTAAGTACGTTGCCGCTTCGATTTACGGTAGCCAAGTCAAGTTGTTAGAGGCACTGAACGACGAAGGACCGAAATCAACGGACGAGCTGCTTCCTTTCTACGAGCTTTTCTTGTCCCGTGAACCGACCGCATCGAACTATAAGTTACACTTGTACCTCGATTACATGACGTCGAATGTTCTTATGCAGGCGGACCCAAACTCAAACAAGTACCGAATCACACCCAATGGTAAGGCGTTCCTGAGTGTGCTGCGGGAACGTGGTGTCACATGGCGTGCGTTCCGAGGATAACGGTTTCTGCCTACAGGACACCTAACTTGCCGTTTGCAGAGGTAGGAGACAAAGCCATGTTTGCTTCAAAGGTCCTATGCTTTTATTTCGCTCTCTGCTTCCTGATCACTCCCTGCTTTCTCATCTCCTCGAATGGCTTGCTCCGACTTCTCTTCCTCTGGTGCTAGAGCAAGCTTTTTCCTTGTTGCACTTTTTTTGAGAACATAGAAAACCAGCAGAGTACCGATTAGCCCTCCCACCATTCCGGTAGTTGGTGCCATCCAACCAAACAAGACAAGCCACAGATTTAACGTCAACCCAGCAACAATATAGGAAACACTTGCCAGTACAGCAAAGGGTGACTGGGTCTTATAACTCCAGGCGTGAAGGAATAAGGCGAAGAACCAGTGTATAAGTCCTTCATAATGAAGATTCCGTGACTCAGCAATGTGAAAACCCACTAACTCATTTACCAGAAAAGTGAAAATGATCATCAACCCCGCTAGCATGACGATGAAGGCCGAATATCTGCGACTCGCCTTGCCTGGGGTAATCAAGTAGTTCCATGAATAGATCCCATAGAAGATGGCAGCTACGCCAAGGAAGGCACCAAGAAGGATCATCTGATTGATTAATCTTGCAAGTGTCAGCCTGGTCCCAACAGCGTCAAACTGCACAGCACCATGCCTAGCAACTACGATTCTGCGAAGGGATGTCAGACTTTCCTGAAGGTGGTTAAGTTCCTCCTCCGTCAGCTCATCAATCGCTGTAGATATCTTCAGACTCACTAGGCATTCTGGAGTGGCAACAATATCTATTCCCATGTCCCAGTAGTGTGTTCCGCCGTCCGTGTAGTCAAGTACAAAAAGGGCGCTTATTGGATCATCACTGAGCAGGTCGTATTCAAACTCGTGGCCCTCCAACTCCCGTCTCCAACTACCAAGTTCAAGCATTTGGCGCAGTCGCCCAATAGCCTGCTCGCGAGTCAGTGAGGCATAATTCTCCGGCAATTCCGCCCAACCCAACCCTACTGAGAAATACGGCTCTTCAGAGCCAAAGAACATTTTCACGTTTGGGATGCTACCCTTAACCATATCCCAGTCTTCCCCAGTAAGTTTTTCAGTCATATCCTCAGAATCCAAGGTCAACAAAGGTAGCTCTTGAGCGACATAAGTGAAGTCGCAGGTCTGGGAAAAGCTGACAACCGTACAACCCAATAAGTTGAGGAGTACCGCAATCAGGTAGAGAAGATTTCTCTTTATCATTTTCGCGTCATAGTGAGGCAGCAAACAGCCTGCTATACAACTTAGCTTAACTTCTCCAGGATTCTTGTAACG
>JALLOL010000419.1 GCA_027717875.1 Acidobacteria bacterium AH-259-L09
CACGACTCAAAACTCAGAACTTACAGAACTGGAGTTTATGAATCCAATGAAAACAAAAAAATCAGTTCCATTTCTTGAAGTTTTACAGATAGCTTTACTGGTGACCCTCGCTTGCGCCACTTTGTTTGCCTATGATCCAGAGTTGAAATCGGATCTTGCACAACGCCGCCAGGCCGTCATGGAAAAGATGGGCAACCGAGGAATGCTCATTTTGTTTAGCAAGAAGCTTCGACCTTATTCAGGAGATGTCGTGTACGAATTTCGGCAAGAAAATAATCTTTTTTATCTGACAGGGATTCGCCAGCGCGACATTACACTGGTGTTGATACCCCAGAATTCAACCTATCGCGAGATCCTGTTTTTGCCTGATCAAAATCCCCGGAGGGAATTGTGGACCGGGAAGATGCTGAGCCCCAAGGAAGCTGCTCAGACCAGTGGCATCGAAAATGTTTGGAGCGCTTCTGAATTTGAGCGTTTCATTGACTCGGTCTTATACGGACGACCCTATCGGACAAATCGTTATCTCCAATCCCGCGAATATCGCGACTTTGTCAAGGACCTTCAGAGAGGTGAGGCTGAGGTTTTTTTGCTCATGGAACCGAGACCGGGGTTGACGGGGGAAATGAGCAGGGAATTTGAGTTCGCCAACCGCCTTCGAGAACGGTTCACTGGAATTCAGACCAAAGATGCCTCCAAGATCTTTGACCAACTCAGGGTGATCAAGTCACCCTATGAAATCAAGCAGCTTCAAGAAGCCATAGACATCACTATTGAAGCCCACCTTCGGGCTATGAAGCACCTTCACCCGGGAGCCTGGGAATATGAAATTGAAGCAGTAATCGAGTACGTATTCAAAAGGCACAACTCCTTTGACTGGGCTTTTCCTTCGATTGTCGCGTCGGGCCCGAACGCCACGGTTCTTCACTACCAGAAGAGCCAAAGGCAAACAAAGGATGGTGAGCTTTTGCTCATAGATATTGGGGCCGAGTACAATTACTATGCCGCCGACATCACCCGTACGGTCCCTGTCAATGGTAAGTTTACTGCAGAGCAGGCCGAAATCTATCAGCTCGTGCTGGATGCTCAAAATACTGCCATGGCCTTGGTTAAGCCTGGTTCATCTCTCTCGGCCATTCACCAAAAAGCCGTTGAAGTGCTCAAGGAAGGACTCTTTCGCCTTGGACTAATCACGGATAAATCGGGAGACCAGTATCGTGTTTTTTTCCCCCACGGTGTCGGACACTTTCTCGGGTTGGATGTACATGACGTTGGTCGTCGCGAGCATCTGCAGCCCGGTATGGTCCTGACTGTTGAACCGGGGATCTACGTAAGGGACGACTCTCTGGAAAGACTCGCTGGTCGAGGAGTAGTCCAAGAGGAATTGGAAAAGATCCGTGCCGCTCTGAACAAATACATGCCCATCGGCGTCCGCATTGAAGATGACGTCTTGGTGACCGAAGACGGATACGAATTGCTCTCCAAAGACGCGCCTCGAGAAATAGCAGAGATCGAGGCGCTGGTTGGGAGGGATCAGGAGATAGGAGCCAGGAGTCAGGAGTCAGGAGCCAGGAGATAGAATCCAGAATCCAGAATCCAGAACTCCAGAATTGTTGAAACTCGAAGGTTGGAAAGTTGAAAGTTCAATAGCTCAATAGCTCACAAGCTTAATAGCTTGCCGCCCAGCTCCACACGCAACCCAAAACTCAAAACTCTAAACTCACATCACTCACAACTAGCGAAAAATGTCATACCGAAAAGTTATGTCATACCAAAGCGTTATATAGACAAAAGAGGTTCATAAGAAAGGAGAAAACGGATGGCGAAGGCAAAAAAGAAGAAGGCTGCAAAGAAAAAGGCCGTAAAGAAAAAGGCTGCAAAGAAAAAGGCTACAAAGAAAAAGGCCGTAAAGAAGAAGGCCGCAAAGAAAAAGGCTACAAAGAAAAAGGCTTCCCGCAAAAAGAGGTAGTAGCCTCACTTGGGCCCAGTGTTCAGAGCCACTGGGCCCGCCACGCCCCTGACCTGAAAACTTAAGTTTCTTCCTGAATGATCCAGTGCTGCTGG
>JALLOL010000042.1 GCA_027717875.1 Acidobacteria bacterium AH-259-L09
TTTAAAATCCTGTGAGGGTTCTCCCTCGTGCAGCGTCCGTCGCGTTGTTCGTGGGCGCTTTGTTTTCTGTATAACGATCCTTCGCCGTATGAAAATAGGGTCAAAATGAGCGCTTTGAAAAAGCCAGACCATTAGCCATTACCGGATTCTTTGTTAACACCGATTTCGCAAAGCACGGAAACGAGGGCCTGCCACACGGAAAATCGATTCCTTCAATTAGCACGATTCATTTCCTCTACCGAAACTGCTTTGACATCGGCTCGGTGCAGGATGCCTTCTATTTGCTTGAGCGAGATAGAGGCTTTTCGAACCACCATCTTGCCATCCTGTTGAACTAAAAAATGTCGCCGAACTGCGCTCGTCCACGCACAGGCGAAGATCCCCAAGGGGTCGAAGATCTATATCTCTCCACCAGGTAGGAACGCTTTTTCATTCCTCGATGCTGTCGGATATGGGTCATGACTCGGGTCGACCGGCCATGAGTTCGATATGGTCGGCAGTGGCGCTGGCGACTGAAGTTAGCGCGATGCTTCGATCGAAGGTTGCCACTCGACCACTATTCTTAACCGCCAGAGCCAAAAGATAAATATCGGTCAGTTGACCATGCCCGCGAATGTGAATCGAGTGGATGAGGGCAGCGTCGCACAAAGAGAGGTTGTCGGGCCAGAAGACATGATTTCCACTTTCACGAAAGCCCTGTAAGCGTTCAATGGCATCGCAGACGGTCGTTCGCCTGCCCGGATAGGAGGGGCTGGAGAGAACTCTTATCAGGCCATTTTCTGTCATGGGACAAGTGGCCCAACCCTGTTTTCGGTTGCGGGCAAACCAATCGTGTGCCGCTTCATGGTGAACGTGGATCCCATCGAAGAGGGCAACCAAAAAGTTCACGTCCAGAAGTGCGACCATGGAGCTGTTTACTCTTCCTCACGAAGACGGTTGACTAGTTCCGTGGTCACCGGCTGCTCGCTTGGACGTGCTGGGAGCAGCGGAACACCATTGCGCACAGCAGGCGGGTCAGAAAGAGGTCGAAGGCCCGTGCGTGCCAGTTCAGAAAGCACCTTTCCGGTTGACGTCCTGCGCAACGCGGCAAGCTCCTTTGCCGCCTGAAGAATATCCTCATCGATATCCAATGTCGTTCGCATACATCAAGCATATCGCATCATACATCACATTGCAACGGCGCCACGATGCCCCTCCCCCGGCGAGATCTCTCTCCGGTTGTCGGGCCAGAAGGGGAACCTGGCACCCAGCCAACCTCTGAGCCTTCGGCGGGCGGCATTGGGGCTAATTGTAATTATAATTGCCAAATAGCTCACATAGGACGAAAATGAAGTCTGGGTGCTGGAAAATTTCCTGCCCTAGCCCCAGCCCCTGTATCTCCCCTGTATATCTCCGACTTAAAATCCTCTGAGGGGTCTCCCTCGTGCAGCGTCCCCTCAGGTTGTTCGGGGACGTTCTAAAAGGAACAAAGGTTATCTGCCGGTTGAGGAGACCGTTCTCGGTTTCGTCGGCACCAATTTCTGAGAGGGAAATCCTGGGACTTCCAGGCCGCGCGCCCGAAGCGACTGGGCTATGTTGGTCTTGAAGTCTTCCGGTACAGTGTCAAGGGCGCCTTTCAAGGCGGCCAACGATTTGTCGCCGGGAATGCGCTGAAGCGCGCTGCGAGCGTGCTCACGAAGATCGGAGTTCGACAACAGCGCTGCAATGGCGTCAACGTCGGAAGCCTCAGAGCCGATCTCGGAAAGCATCCATAGCACCTCGCGGCGCATGGCTGATGGATGCTTGTCCTCCAGGAGGGCAATCAGTTTGTCGATGACTGCCCGCCTTTTCTTACCCTTTGTCCCGGGAGCCCCAACTGTGCGGACTATTTGCCACATGGCCCGCTTGGCGGCTCGACCGACTTCGAGTTCACCCTTAACAACCAACTTGGCCAATGGTTTGATGACTGATGCTCCCACAGCACCGGCGCCGAGCCAGGCTTCTGTTCGTATGTTTTCGTCGCCGCTTTGGATTGCGGTCAGCAATTTTTTCTTTGTGGTCTTCTCCTTCATATCTTAATCCTCTTCTTGTTCTAACCGGTCTTTACTTGAAAACACGGTCGAATCTTACAGGTGATAGGGGTGGCGCTGTGGCCGACTCATCAGGCGGCGGGCATGTTCGTCAGCGACGATCTCCTGCTTGGAGTGATCCCACTGGAGCTTGCGACCCAGCACGTAGGAGAGGTTACCGAGAATGCACAGGAAAGCCACGCCCACACCGGCCTCGATATTCATAATGGTTTTCTGGCCAGTCCTGATGCCGTTGAACCAGTCTTGGAAATGGCCGGGACTCTTGTACACATCCACGCTGCCGGCTGGAGGTTCCCACCGGCGTACCTTGCGCTCAGCCCAGGTACCGCCGTCACCACCCCAGTGCATGCAGGTGCCGTCCTCGCCATGGTAGATGGCGCCATAGCCGGGACGCTTGATTCGGCTGATCTGCGCATTTAATTCTTCTGCTCTTCGCTCTTCGGCCGGCGGCAGCTCCTGGCGCGGCATCTGTGTCCAGGTGATCATCCGGTCAGGGTTCTTGAAGGTGTAGGTGACGTTCATCAGTACGGCAGCGTCCCAGGCACCCTGCTTGGGTGGAGTTCCGGTTGCCTCAACCGTTACCGGCCCCGTACCGTCAGCCTTCAGCCACCACATGGCGCAGCTCATGACATGGGCTCCACGATCCCGGATCTGCCCGCCGCCGGACTCCATCATCCAGCGAAATTTTCCTGGGCAATAGCGTTCGTTGTAGGGACGCCAGCGCAGCGGCCCCAGCCACATGTCCCAATCGAGCTCGGGTGGGGGATCACTGTCGGGTGTCCCCGAGGTGTCCACCGGACTCGGGTAGTGAAAACATTCGACGTGGCTCACCTTGCCGATCACACCGTTGGCAAGATAGCGGTGCATCAGATACGCCTCAGGCTGCGAGCGGCCCTGGGAGCCGATCTGCGCTGCAATCCCCGCTTTCCGTGCGGCGGCCACCATCGCTTTACCCTCTTCGATGGTGCAGCAAGCTGGTTTTTCGCAGTAGATGTGCTTGCCGCTCTCGGCTGCATGGACGAACTGAACCCCGTGCCAATGATCGGGAGTGCCAATGACCACCGCGTCGATGTCCTTGCGTTCAAGGATGTAGCGATAGTCGTGATACACCTTGGCGCCCGGGGCGACCTGATCCTTGGCGGCTCGTGCCAAAGCCCTCTCGTCAATGTCGCACACGGCAACGCTCACCGCCTCCCCGCTTTCCCTCAGTGGGCCTAGCTCGCGCCACAGGCCCCGAGCCCGACCGCCCATACCGATGTGGCCAATTTGGATGCGGTCATTCGGTCCCCTCTTTCCCGGTGCCCCCAGCACTCCTGAGGGAATCAGATGCGGGGCACCAAAGGTTGCTCCCACGGCGCTCGCTAGACCTGCTCTTTTAAGGAACGTTCGCCGTGGCACCTTTCTGTTCTTGCTGTTCATACGCCTACCTCCTTACAGTGACTACCCCCTATTGTCGCTTCAATTCTTCACATCCGCAAGGGAAATAACCTTGTGCAATCAGGCCACTGTTTCGAGGGGCCAGTCCGGCCAACAGGGAGTATCCCAGCACCACCTCGGACCATTCACCGAGAACGGTTCGGGCGAGCCACCGGCTCGCCCCTACCCAGGCCGGCGCTTTCGCCGCTTCGTGAGGAGAACCTATGAATAATCCGGGCTATGCTATTAAAATGATCCGCGAGTGTGAACGATGGGGAAAACCACTCCAAGTCAATACGATCACGTGCAAAACCGCTCTGCGCAGCCACCCACTAGCAGCGAGTCTCAAATAGGTCAGGAACTTCTCCCCTTTATACCTAGCCCTGCCTCGTTGTGGCGGTCTTCATGCTTTTGGATCTGGACAGCGTATACGCTGCTCATTTTGGCCGCACTGCCCCCCATTATTGTCAGCTACTGGTTTTTAAAAAGTCTGGGGAAGGCCAGCATTTTCTGGACCAATTTTAACGCCCAACTGGTCCTGTTTGCCGCAGCTATGGTTCTATTCACTCTGGGGGCTTTAATCCCCATTCGTCTTTACGCCGCTAGTCCTGTGCTGCGAAAAGCTGGGATTCACCTCGGCCTCTGGATCGGAATTTTTGCTGGATGGCTGCTTTCTGGAGCTTACCTCGACTACTTGTTGGCATTTCATGGCGGTCACTTTAATGTAACCGACCCGATATTTGGAAACGACAGCGGATTTTACGTGTTTAGGTTGCCTGTGCTCTGGATCACATTAAGAACGCTGACTGCCCTGGCAATCATTGGTTCTGTGGTCTCGCTTATGGCCCGATATGATCAACTCAATTCAAGGGGCGTGTTTAACCAACCCGAGCTCAGTTTCAGGTCAAAGCTTGGTTTAATGGTAACAAATGGCTTGAATTGCTATTTGTTATTGCTCGGAATATCACTGGTCGCACAAACCTTCCTGGGTCGTTACAGCCTCTTATTTAAGGATAACGACGCGTCGGGCGTGCGAGCGGGTGCAGAGTATCTGGATGTGGAGGGAATCTTTTCCAACCTCAATATGATCTACCTTTCAACCTTTGTCCAACTCGGGATAATGGCTGTCGTGGGGTACTCTCTTTACCGAATCGGAAAACATTATGAGCGTTTAGAGACCTTGGCCGGGGCCGACGGACGAGCCGTAAGCAAAGGCCTTGCCTTAGGAACGCCTGTCAAGATCGGAATTGGATTGCTTGCTTTGGACCTCTCATTTTTCCTTGGGGTGGTGATAAAGGACCATGTGTATGTTGCGCCCAATGAACCTACCATTCAGATTCCTTATATCCAACGTCACATCGATGCTACCCTGAGAGCCTACCGGCTTGAGGACATCAAGACTGTTGATTGGAGAAGGCCGGAAAAACCGCTGACAGTCGCCGAACTGCTGGCAAGCAAAACAATACAGAATGCGCCCATTCTGCCAACCTGGGTGAGCTATCTTGAGGAGCCACCCGACATTCAGCACTATGAAAGACTTCAGGCCGGCGATACCACCATGGTCTACGGCCCGATGCTCCAGGTGTATGAACAGGAACAGCAGCTGCGCCCCTATTACAAATTTCTGTCAGTTGATGGGGTACGTTACCGCGTCGATGGGGAAAAACGGATGTATGTGAGTGCGGTCCGTGAACTCCCCTCATTTGCTTTGGTGGGACCCAAAGAGTGGCTGAGGTATTGGGGGAGTGCTGCGCTGATGTTCACTCACGGCTTCGGCCTCGTAATGAGCCCGGTAAATGAATTAACCGAGGCGGGAAGTCCGCTTTACACCCTGAAGGACATTCCGCCCAAGGCCGCTCACCCCAGGTTCGAAACCGAACCTCGTATTTATATTGGAGAAGGTGCCAAGGACGATTACATTCTAACGAATGTGCGTCACTTGAAAGAGTTTGACTACGCAACAAAGCAGTTCCGAAAAGAGTTTGTATATCCCGATGCTGTGCAAGATGGGATTCAAGTCGACTCGATGCTCAAGCGACTAATCCTGGCTTTAGATACAAAGGACATCACCGCGTTCCTGTTTTCTCGCTTCATAGATCACGACAGGACTCGTGTCCACCTTTACCGGACTCCCATGAGAAGAGTGAGACAGATCGCGCCATTTTTATTTCTCGACAGTAACCTTTACGCCTTCATAGCAGACAAGAGGATTCTGTGGATGATAAACGGTCTCACCACCACGAAGAACTATCCTTACTCTTTCCCTGAGGTACTCGGTGATAAGGCTGAGGAGCGCGCTGTGGAGAAGTTCCCCCAAAGAATCATTAATTACGCTGAGGACTCAGTAAAGATAACCGTCGATGCTTACAGTGGAGGGGTACACTTCTATAAGATCGCCGATGATCCGATGATCAATGCCTGGTCAGAGATTTATCCGAATCTCTTCGAGCCGGCTTCTGCGATGCCGGAGTCTGTCGAAGCTCAACTAACCTATCCTCTGCAATGGTTTCATATTCAGTTCGACGATATCTACAAAAGATATCATCAACAGGATCCCATTGATTTTTACAATGTCGAGGACCTCTGGGATGACGCCGATGAAGTGATTGGCTCAATTGGCCACGGCTTGACCGAATTTGGTACTACGGACCAGATGACTTTCTCCTATGAGGGCCATAACATCCTGTTGGATCCAGTCGATCTCCCCCCGGGGTCCGATATAGGTCCTGCTGGTGATCTGCAATTCACCATGATGATGCCCTTCACTCCCGAAGGCGCCAGAAACCTCCGCTCGCTTGTCTTAGCCTTTCAAGACCCGGGAAATTATGGCAGGCTTCTTAACCTGCGCGTTCCACCAGGTGTTTTCATCCCAGGGCCAGAGCAAGCGGATGCTCTGATTGACAATGATTCACAGGTCAACCAGCAGATTACTCTGTGGGTCAGGCATGGGTCCCAGGTGGTACGTGGGCATACTCTACTGTTGCCCGTGGCAGGCGATCTGCTTTACATAGAGCCTCTGTGGATCGTTTCATTGCAGAATCAATTACCTCAGATCAAGCTTTTCTCGGTGGTCTATCGGGGACGCACTACCATGTCCACATCACTGGACAAGGCACTTCGGCTCTTGGATATTCCCGAAGCCGCCGAGCAAAAGGCGAACGAACTCCCCTGGTTCGAAGAGGGGCAATTCCAGGGAAGGTAAGCTGGTCAATCGGACAATCCGATGGCATGACAATATGGAGTACACAGAGGGGCCGAATAAAGCCGAACCGTTAGCCGTCTCCGTCGCCTGGGCATATGCCTTGGCAGTCCTTTTGATGCTGTTCATCTTTATGATCTTGGTTCCGGATGCCGACGGACCCTCACCCTGGGACGGAGAAGCTTTTCGCAAAGGTATGCTGGAAATGTTTGCCAATTTCCGCATCCTTGACGAACTCGCGGACATGAGCATCGTCAGGGTTGCCGATGTTGGTGATGGATTTCTCAACGTCGATCTGGATCTGATCAGCGTATCCAATCGAAAGTTTGGCTGGGCACCCTTTTACCTCGCGGTTACCCTGGTCGCTATTGCGCTGCTGCTGCGCGCAATAAGACAGCGTTTCCTGGGCAGCCGCTTCGGCCTTCCTTCCTCCGTCAGGTGCCAAGTTTCCAGTTATTTCTTTGGACGTGGGATGAATCTTTTTTTTCCATTTGGGCCCGGCGACTTTGGCATTAAACAAGCGCTCATTGAAAATGGCGGAACAGCCGAAGCGGCCACAGCCATCGTATTTTACAACCGAGTCTTCGAGGTCCTGGCTATTCATATTGTTCTCCTTGCAGGGTTCATTTATCTGGGCTGGGAGGGAGCGGTAGAGCCCTTCCTGTGGACTGTTGTGCTTGTTGTAGCGGTGGTTTCCATGACCCGGCCACTGGGAGGATCGACCCCGCGGAGCGGAGGGGCCAACATCTTCAGAAATATCTGGGCCGCCTTTAATGGAAGAACCATGATGAGAGCCATGGGGGAAATGCTTGAGGAGCCCATGTTCATGATTGGGATTTTGCTCCTATCGGTGATCGCTCTGGGATTGGAAATCGTTGGCTACTGGTCCATTAAACAAGCTTTTTCATCCCCCATGGACGATTACGTCTTGATGAAGAATTTGTCTTTCGTGCACTTTGTGATTGTCATCTCAGTAGCCAACATAACAAGAGTGATCCCCTTTACTTTTGCGAGCCTTGGCGTATATGAGATCGCATCCATACTTATGTTTCGAGTTTTTGCAGAGGGTTTCCTGGCGGGAACGACGGTTACCCTTCTGGATTCCATCCTGATAAATGGCTTGAGTCTGTTCTTTTTCGTTCTCTCCCTCCGCTCCAGCCGATGTCCAAGTATCCTGGAAACGTGGCGAATGTTTTTTCATCAATCAGTGGCCAGAACCCAACAGGCACTAACTCTTTAGTTGAAAGTGCCGCGTTTTACCGTTGAAGATTGTGAAGTAGAGAATCGAATAAGCCATGAGTGAGAACCCATCTGGAAAAGAAGTACCCGGTGATCTACCCATTCATCGGGCGGATAAGAAGCGGAGGCTCACGTTAGAATTAGATCCGGAAGTCCAGGTAGGCATCCCTCCACCTTGGTTACTCTGGCAATCTTTTTCATTTTTGATTTGGGCGGCATACATCATCTTTATTGTGGCTGCCGTGCCACACTACTTTGTGCAATTCTGGTTCAACCAAAGCCTCGGTTATAAAACCATCTTTTGGACCAATATCCGGATGCAGCTTCTATTACTTGGAGCTTATGGAAGTGCCGTGGCAGTGGCCATTTACATTCCTATGCGCTGGCACGCTGGGAGCCCTGCCTTGAAAAGGGCTGCAATTCATTTCGCTGTCTGGATCGGCACCTTGGCAGGATGGCTGTTTGCTCAAAACTATCAACAATTTCTGCTTGCCTTTAACGGCGTTTCGTTCGGAACCACGGACCCGGTATTCGCCAGGGACATAGGATTCTATGTTTATGTGCTTCCGGCCTGGCGCATCACTCTGACCGCACTGGAAATCTTGATCATATTGAGTGGCGTTTCTTTGCTCGTAGCACGGTACCAGGATCTGAGTTCAAGAGGAATCTTTCAGAAAAGGGAATTGAGTTTGTGGGGAAAGTTAAGCCTGTTTGCTTCTCCTTACTTAAGCGGCCTTGTCTGCTCTTTTGGAGCCGTTACTGCATTGCATACCTATTTGAGACGTTACGGACTTCTGCTTAAGGATAACGAAGAATCGGGTGTTCGTATGGGTGCCGAATATCTGGATTTGGTGGGGATTTTCTGCAACCTGAATAACATTTACCTTATGGCGGTTGTTGAGCTTGGTTTGGCTTTGGTGGTTGGGACTATTCTTTTCCGCCTCAACAAGCGGTACGGTTGGCTGGTGCGACCGCCTGAAGGGCACGACCCTGAAAGGGGCGAGGTGAGTGCTCCGTCACTTCGTACTCCAGTTGCGATTGGGATTGTACTTCTCGCCCTGGAATTGGGGTTTTATATGGGTCTGGTCATCAAAGAGCATGTCTTTGTGGCACCAAATGAACCGTATATACAAAAGGAGTACATCCAACGTCATATCAATGCCACTGTGAAGGGCTACCGTCTCGCAAACATCGAGGTACACGAATGGATACCTCCTGATGATCCCTTGTCCCCCGAGGTGCTCCTGGCAAGCAAAACGGTGCAGAACGCTCCTTTTTTGCCCAGTTGGGTATCTTACCTGGAAGAGCCTCCCGACATTCAGCATTATGAGCGCATCCAAATTTCTGACACGACCATGGTCTTTGGCCCCATGCTCCAAATCTATCAGCAGCAGCAGCAACTCCGTCCCTACTACGACTTTATGTCGGTGGATGGGGTTCGCTATGTGGTTGATGGAGAAAAGCGCATGTTTGTCAGTGCGGTTCGGGAACTTCCCTCCCGCGCCCTTGTGGGCTCCAAGGAGTGGCTGAGATACTGGGGAAGCGCTGCTCTGTTGTTCACCCATGGAATGGGATTGGTCATGAGCCCTGCCAACCAAGTGGATGAGGTAGGAGCTCCTCAATATGTGGTTAAGGATGTGCCCCCACAGGTAACGCATCCTGCATTCGAACATGAACCTCGCATCTATTTTGGCGAGGGTGCAAGAGATGACTATGTTCTTACCGGCATCAGGTATCTTAAAGAATTCGATTACGCCACCGAACAGGAACGCCAGGAGTTCATATACCCAGAGCATCTGAAAGATGGGATTGCCGTTAACTCATGGTTCAAGCGGCTGATTTTCGCACTGTATACGAAGGATGTTACAGCGTTTTTATTTTCGCGCTACATTGACCAAAACAAAACGCGGGTTCATATTCGGCGTACGGCAATTTCACGAGCCAGGAATATCGCGCCCTTTCTCTTTCTCGATACGAATAGCTATGCGTTTATCGCGGATAAAAGGGTTCTTTGGATGATCAACGGACTCACCTCCAGCAGCGAGTATCCTTACTCTTTTCGGGAGGTGCTAGGCGATAAGGCGGATGAGCGGGCTGTGGAGAAGTTTCCGGAAAGAATCATCAACTACGCAGAGGACTCAGTAAAGATCACGGTCGACGCCTATAGTGGAGAAGTCCACTTCTACAAGATCGCGGATGATCCGATCGTCAACACCTGGGCAAGAGTCTATCCAGACCTCTTTGACCCCGCTTCCGCAATGCCGGCCTCGGTTGAGGCTCAACTAACCTATCCTCTGCAGTGGTTTCATATTCAGTTTGACGATATCTACAAAAGATATCATCAGCGGGATCCCATTGAGTTTTACAATGCTGAAGACCTCTGGGATGATGCTGATGAAACACTCGGCTCCATCGGCCGGGGCTTGAGCGGATTTGGCACCACGGACCAGATGACCTTTTCTTATGAGGCCTACAACATTCTCCTTGATCCGGCCGACCTTCCAGCTGGTGTCGATGTGGGTAAACCGGGTGATCTGCAATTTGCCATGTTCATGCCTTTCACTCCGGAAGGTGCCCGGAACTTGCGCTCGCTCATCATTGCCTTCCATGATCCCGAAAACTACGGCAGGCTCATAAGTCTTCAGATCCCACAGGGGATGTTTGTGGCAGGACCTGAACAAGTCGATGCCTACATCGACAATGACCGGCCGGTTCATCAGCAGGTCACCATGTGGATTCGGCACGCCTCGGAGGTGATCCGTGGCAGCACACTTCTGTTGCCGGTTGGCGGCGATCTGCTGTACCTGGAAACGATCTGGGTCAACTCCCTGCAAAATGAGTTGCCCCAACTAAAGCTCTTTGCCGTGTGGTATCACCATCGCATCACCTCAGCTACGATACTTGAGCAAGCCATTCGAAAGCAGAGGCCGTACAGAGCCCAGACCGAATCAGAGCCGCGACCGTGAGAGGGTGTCGCAAAAGTTGTAGCGTCCGTTCTCAGAACGGATCAGGCGCACCCGAGAGGTTGATCTAAGCCGCTCTGAGAGCGGCCGCTACATTCTCACTACTTTCGAAAACACTTTTACGACGCCCTCGTGAGGAAACGGCTCTGTATGTAGTGTGAAATCTATTGAAGTTGCTTCACCGGCAGGGTCATCAATTCACTGGGTTCGCTTCCCATCTGGAGGGCCAAGACGGCAATGGTCCCGCCAGCGGAGGTTAGAGTTAGGGTGCCTTGGAAGCTGCTGGTATCCGCATCCGGAAAAAGCTGGTCGATAAAGCCGGCAATGTGCCCGTTGGCGGGGAGCTGAACCTGGGCGGTTCCTCCGGGGACCTCAATCCCGTTAGCATTGCGCAGCGCCAGCTTGAGTGTGACCTCTTGCTGGGTGGAGCTAACGACAACCTGGGTGTTTACTTTGGTCTCTGCGTCGCGCCTAACCGGCAAGATCAGGCCGGCGACGGGAGCACTGGATCCCACTCCAACTACCCCCACCGCCGGGAACTCCAGACGTAAGACCCCCCCCACAACTCCTTCACTTGCCCTGGTCCGTACCGAGCCAACTGTGATCGAGTCCTGATCTTTGGTCGTGAAGACGGCTGCTCCTCGCGGTGCAATGTCAAAGGGAATATTCGTGGCAGGGGCCAGCTCATTTACGGCAATGGCCAAACTCTTTCCTTCCTGGTCAAAAAAGGCCAGGGTCCCTTTTGCCCGTTTGGCGAAGGAAGGGTTGATTAAAAAGAGTGAGGAAACAAAGTTGTCCCCTTTACCAAACAAAGGAAAGTGCAGCGTCTGGTCCACCAGCACTGTCTCCTCGCCGACTGGCTTGTTGGCCATCGTCTCCTGCGGCGCAAAGGGAATGACAGGCAGAGTGGTCAGCTGCCCAGGTTGTAACGCGGTTTGAAGGGCCGTAGCAGCCATTGACCCGCCCTCAACCGTCAACGTGCCCTGGAAATCGCGAAAATCCGGGAAAAGCTCGTGGACAAAGCGAACGAGGTGCCCGTTAGCCGGTACATCAATTTCGGTCGCCTCAAGCTCCGCACCTTCCAGATCATACAAGGTCAGTTTCAGGGTGCTTTCAACACCTACGTTGGTGAGGGCTACGCCGGTCCCCAGACCGCTTACTGCGTCGATTTCCACCGGCATGATGAAAGCGTCCATCAGTGGGCTTTCCACGGCGGCTGCAATCCCTAATTCGCCGAAAGCAGAACGAACCATGCCTCCCAAGGGCCGGTCGACATAAACCTGGGCTGCTCCACTCACGAGTTCGCCCCCCCCGTCGCTCCTCAGCTCGAGACCGCCCAGGGGCGGGACGCTGAACTCGAAAGTGCTTTGAGTGGGATTGCCGTTGATGGACAGGGACAAGGGTTTGCCGTCGTCTGTGTAGAAATCGATTCTACCGCTGCTGGTTTCGCTTGTAGAAGGGTTGGTGAAAAGAAACAAGGTGGGGAGGTTTTCTCCCGTGCCGATTTGGGCAAAGAAATGTGAGTGCAGGATTTGCTCCAAGTTGGAGATGGTGTAGGTTCCCTCCGTCAGCGGGTCCGAAACAATAACTTGGCTTCCTTTGGCAGGGGAACTAGCTTGGCTGGTCTCGGTAGACATGACCGGTGAACCCGCAATATCGCCTTCATTAAAGCCGTTTAAGATCAGCCTGTCGGTACCCTCCCCGCCATCGACATTCTCGTTCTGCTCACTGCTGACATCCCCTCTCCTGAGCATAATCGAATCGTCGCCGTCGCCGGCCATCAGAGTGTCGGTACCGAGGCCTCCCAGCAGGGTATCGTCCCCGTCTCCACCCTCCAGGAAGTCCTTACCCAACTCGCCCTGCAGGATGTCGTTATTGTTGCCACCGAACAAGTAGTCGTTGCCGAACCCGCCCTGCAGGACGTCGTTGCCAATGTCTCCAAAGAGCCGGTCGTTGCCGTCCCAGCCAATCAGGGTGTCGTCACCGGGCCCGCCGCCCAGGGTGTCATTGCCGTCGCCACCATGGAGCCAGTCGGTGCCGACCCCGCCCAGCAGCATGTCGCTGCCATCTCCGCCCCTGAGGATGTCCTCACCGTCACCCCCGATCAAGGTGTCGTTGCCATCCCAACCAGCCAACTTGTCGTCGCCCAGTCCTCCCTCCAGGAGGTCGTGGTCGTCCCCGCCATCCAGGTCATCGTTACCCTCGCCTCCCATCAGGGTGTCCTTGTCGTCCCCGCCGTCTAGAGTGTCGTCGCCGTTGCCTCCCATCAGAGTGTCGTTACCGGCCTCGCCGTCCAGCCTGTCGGCGCCGCCTCCGCCGTCAAGCCTGTCCTCGCCGTCTCCGCCCTCCAGGAGGTCGTTGTCTTCCCCGCCGTGGAGGTCGTCGTTGC
>JALLOL010000420.1 GCA_027717875.1 Acidobacteria bacterium AH-259-L09
AATGCGGGCTCCAGTGCGGTTGCCCCATAACAGTGTTTTCTTTTGGTGATTATCATCACCGGGAAACCCTGAATCTCTATAGTAAAAGAGCTACATGCCAGACTTAGAAACGATTGAGCGAAAATTAAAAGAGAGACTAGATCGGTTAGAAGAGCAGCGGGCGGCATTGGATCTGAAGCAAGCTGAGATGGAGGAACAGCTGCAGGCTGTCGAGTTGGTCAAAAAGACCGGGGAAGGAATGGCCGAGAATGAAGAGGGGCGACAAGCTTTAGAGATTGAAGTCAGTCCACGGGAAAGCCCGCCAGAGAAAAGGGAAGAGGAACAAGGCCCGCCAAGCGAAGATGAGGCCATATTGGAAGTCATCAGAACATTTCATAAGCCGTTGCCGACTAGGAAAATCGTCGAGGAGCTTGTGGCAGTTGGCTATCCCTTTAATGGCGTTCCGCCCGAGGATGCGGTGAACGCTGCACTTCAGAGAATGATGGACTATGGCAGGGTCAGAAAAGTAGACAGCTTTAAAGGTACTTTGTTCGAACTTTCACAAGACTAAAAGTCCAGCGGCGAGTAGCGCTTCTTGTTTATCGACTGGGGGCTGGCTCGGGGGCCAGGACTCGAACCTGGATCGGCGGCTCCAAAGGCCGCTGTCTTACCGGTTAGACGACCCCCGAGCAGAGGGGCTAAATGATCTTATATCACAGCCTGTCTGAAGTGAAGCCTGTACACAGAGCCCTTCTGAACGGAGTCCGGGTAGGGGCGAGCCGCCGGCTCGCCGGAGGCAAACATTGGGCGAGGGCGGCTAGGGCACGAGCCTAAGTACCTAGAAGCAAGTCACTTAGCTGCCTACTGCTTCAACCTTCTGCAAGGGCTTGGCAATGCCAAGAGCGACCTTCAGCTTATGCTCGATCTCGCCGGCGATGTCAGCCTTCTCTCGGAGAAACTGCTTGCTATTTTCACGCCCCTGCCCGAGTCTTTCCTGTCCATAGGAAAACCACGAACCGCTCCTCTCCACAATTTTGTGGACCACACCCAAATCGAGCAGCTCACCTTCGCAAGAAATGCCTTGTCCAAAGGTGATGTCGAATTCAGCTTCTCTGAAAGGCGGCGCTAATTTATTCTTGACGATCTTAGCTCTTGTGCGGTTGCCGACGTTTTGATCTCCTTCTTTAATGGCAGCAATTCGCCGAACTTCTAAACGGACGGAGGAGTAAAATTTTAGGGCTCGTCCACCTGTGGTTGTTTCCGGATTGCCAAACATGATTCCGATCTTCTCTCGGATCTGATTGATAAACATCAAACAAGTCTTAGACTTGGAGACAATACCGGTCAGCTTTCGCAAGGCTTGGGACATGAGTCGGGCCTGTAACCCCATGTGAGAATCGCCCATTTCTCCTTCCAGCTCAGCACGAGGAACCAGGGCCGCCACTGAATCAATAACAAGCATGTCGATTGCCCCACTGCGCACCAGCATTTCAGTAATCTCCAGAGCCTGCTCTCCACTGTCTGGCTGAGAGACCAGCAGCTCTTCAATGTTGACCCCCAAATTGCGAGCATACTTGGCATCCATGGCGTGCTCGGCATCGATGAAGGCAGCCGTTCCATTTTGTTTCTGAGCTTGGGCAATGGCGTGCAATGCAAGGGTGGTCTTTCCACTAGCTTCCGGACCGTACACCTCAATCACCCGTCCGCGAGGGTAACCACCGATGCCCAGGGCCGTATCGATCGATAGGGACCCGGAGGAGACCACCGGCACGTTCAAGGTTGTACGGTCTCCCAACTTCATGATCGATCCCTTGCCGAATTGCCGCTCAATCTGAGTCAAAGCCATCTCAAGGGCTCGCTTCTTATTTTGTTCGTCGCTCATGACTCTTTCCTCCCCCAAATAATCTATTGCTCTATTGCTCTCTTTTTTAACTATACTCCACAACTATGACCCACTTGACTCCTCTCTATCACTATTTAACGTCTGAACTCAAAAACCTACGAAAACAAAATGTGTTCTTAATCCGCATTTCTCACACCCGCTCGTCACGAAGCGGCGCAAGGGCGGGCCGGTG
>JALLOL010000421.1 GCA_027717875.1 Acidobacteria bacterium AH-259-L09
TGTTAAATGAACAGTATTGGGACTAAGAGGGATCACGTGATTGAGACAGTCGCGACGTAGGGTACCTATAAGCCGCTCCACATAAGGATTTTGCCAAGGCGAGCGCGGAGCAATCTTCACTTCCTCGATACCCACAGAACGAACCCAGCGTACGAAGTCATGGCCATAAATACCGTCGCGATCACGGAGGAGGCATCGAGGCGACGTATCCCAAGGGAACGCCTGAACGATCTGCAGTGCCGTCCATTTCGCAGTGGGGGAATCTGTTACGTTGAAGTGCACCACACGCCTGCGGTGGTCAGACAGGACAAGGAAGACAAACAACACCCGCAAGGTCAGCGTAGGCACCGTGAAGAAGTCGATGGACACGAGTTCCTCGAGGTGGTTATCGAGGAAGGTTCTCCAGGATTGAGAAGGAGGTTTTCTGGCGCGGATCATGTATTTGGACAGCGCAGCTGGCGAGATTTCGATTCCGAGCTTGAGTAACTCGCTATGGATTCTCGGTGCTCCCCACAGCAGGTTGCCCTTTGACATCTGGCCAATGAGTGTTTGGACTTCAGGTGGAACCGCAGGGCGCCCCCTGCAGGTGCGGCTTTCCCGGGTCCAATAGAGCTTGAATCCTTTCCGATGCCACCGGATATGACCTTCTGGGGCTTCACCAGGGTGAGCGTGCTGGCCCAGCCTTCCCAGGTTCTGGACAGGAGGACCCAGAAGGCACGGTCGGCCTTCGCTAAGCGAGCTCGGGCCTAAGTTCAATGAGCTCAGGCGGTACGGAATAAATAGAAACGACAACCAAATCTCGATCCAGAAAAATCTACTCCATGCGCGTTGGCCATCATCGTGAGTTGTTACATGGCGAGCTCTTTTGCTCTATTTTTCGCTCATCGAGCTCTGATGGGCTAGCCGCAGGAAGTGCCACCGTTCAACTGGAGAGAGGCTGGCTTGTCAGCAACTGTTTTCGTTCGGACAGGTAGTATCAAACGGTGTTTGGGATGCTGTGTCTGTCACGTCCGATAAATGGAAATGTCAATGCTCCAGAATAGAATGGCGACAAACCGCATGAAACCACTAGAGTACTATCAGGGTAGAGAACAGACCTATCTAAAACACTTTTTCTTGGAGAAATATCTGGAACGGGTGGCGTATCACATCGGCTATTTCCGTCGCCGGTTCGCTTATGTTGATTGCTTTTCTGGCCCCTGGCGGTCCCAGGAGGAGGCCTATAGCGACACCTCTTTTATGATCGCCGTTGAGCAGTTGAGAAGAGTGCGGCAAGGGTTAGCGGAACGAAGTCGGAAGCCGCAAATCCGATGCATATTTATCGAAAAGGAGTCACAAGCCTATCAGGAATTAGAGAGGGCCACTACGGACATCACCGATATCAACGTAAAGGCTCTTTATGGAGAATTTGAAAGACTGGTACCCGAAATTCTCCGGGAAGTAGGTCGGTCATTCGCGTTTTTCTTTATTGATCCCACAGGATGGACTGGCTTTGGCCTCAATCGTATCCAGCCAATCCTCAACCATCGCCCTGGAGAGGTGCTTGTTAATTTTATGTTCGATTACATTAACCGATTTCTTGAGCATCCTGGGCCAGACATGGAAAAGACTTTTAATGAATTATTCGCGGGATCTGGCTGGAGGGATGTAATCAGATCACCAAATCGTGAAGCAGAGATCATCTCTTTCTATGCAGGCCGGATGAAAGAGGTGGGCCAGTTCGACTACTGTACTTGGACGCGCATCATGAAGCCGCTTGTGGAAAAATCGTACTTTTATCTGGTTTATGGAACGAGACATCCAAAGGGACTGATTGAGTTTCGAGGTGTCGAGAAGAAATTCGTGGAGGAGCAGGAGCGGGTACGATCAGAAGCAAAGCAGGCGGAAAGAGTTCGACGAACAGGACAGAAAGAGCTTTTCCGAGCAACAGATATTCAAGGACCACGCTCATATGAGGAACACAGGCAAGCCAGTCTCAGTCAGATTTTCCCAATAGTTTAACGGACTAATTGATTGATGGGAAAGGAAATAATTGGTTTTTTGACGGCTATTT
>JALLOL010000422.1 GCA_027717875.1 Acidobacteria bacterium AH-259-L09
ACTCAGTACTCAAAACTCAAAGTTCAAAAGCTCAAAAGCTCAAAAGCGGTTGATTGTGTCAATTAACTGCCTTAAGCGACCAAAATTGCGGCGATTGAAAGATAAGCTGAGGCGGGCAAGCTCCAACAATTCTGGTTCATCACTTTCCTCCGGAAAGGGCTCACACGCTTCGATGGCACCGTCCAGCAGAATATCCTGAAACTCTTGATTCAAGCCTTTGATCCATTCCTCTGACAACGGCTCTTTCAGACGTAAGACCAGCTTTCGTTTTCGATCCACGTAGCGAGACGAGTGATATCGATTGTAGAAGTTGCAGATCTCCTGACAAGCTTCGTCCACGTTGTCTGTAATGCAGAAGAGGGCTTCATCCTCGGAGGAGACATATCCTCTCTGAGAAAGCTGCCTTTGGAAAAATTGATACCAATCTTTCCAATAAGTCCCTCCCGGGGCGTCCAACATAATAATCGGAGTCGGTTCGCTCCTGCCGGTCTGCACCAGGGTCAAGGTCTCAAAACCTTCGTCTTGAGTTCCCATCCCCCCTGGCATCAGGACCACAGCATTAGATTCTTTCACGAAGAAAAGCTTTCGGGTGAAAAAATAGCGGAAATTCATCAGTTTTCGGTCGCCGGAGATGGTCTCATTGGCGGCCTGCTCGAAGGGGAGCAAAATGTTCAAACCAAAACTACGTTGTCGTCCTGCTCCTGCATTCCCGGCTCTCATGATTCCGCCCCCCGCACCAGTAATCACCATGTATCCCACTTTGGCTATCTTACGGCTAAACTCAAGAGCGGTTTGATACTCTGGGTCTGTAGGAACGGATCTGGCCGAACCAAACATACTGACCTTCGGTACATTTCGATAAGGAGCGAAAAGCTTGAAGGCGTAGCGCAGCTCCTTGATGGAAGATCTAATAATTTTGAGATCGCCGCGATCGCAGTTCTCCTGAGCCAACTTAACGGCAGTCACCAAGACTTCCCGTATGAGGTCAAGATGGGGATAAGGTTCGAGCTCCTCCAAAAAGTCATCAACCCTTTTCGCAAGCGTTTGATCATCAACATCGTAGGAGGGAGAAGGCTGATCAAAATCGTCACGCTGTCTCATGGATGAGTTTTCCGACATGTCTCTATAATAAGAGTGTGCCCGCTAATTTAACACCTGAATACCTGGAAGCTGAAGAAAAGTTCAAAAGTGCCTCTACCTATTCGCAGAAAATTGAGGCGCTGGAAGAGATGCTGCGTACCATCCCCAAACATAAGGGAACGGAAAAAATGCAGGGCGACATCAAGCGCCGGCTTTCGCGTGTCAGAAAGGAATCGCAGAAAAAGAAACAGACCGCGTCTCAAAAACCTTTTTACTACATCGAAAGAGAAGGCGCCGGGCAAGTGGTATTGTGTGGTCCGGCTAACAGCGGCAAGTCACAACTTCTGGACAATCTCACCCATGCAGAACCGGAAGTCGCCAATTACCCTTTCACCACTCGTGTACCTCAGCCTGGGATGATGGCCTATGAAGACATTCAAATCCAGCTCGTGGATACTCCTCCACTTGCGCCGGAAATCTTGGAGCCATGGCAGTTGGCCATGATTAAGCAGGCTGATGCAGCGTTACTTGTTTTCGACGTGAACGATCCCAATCTCTTGGAGCAGACTGAATTTGTCCTGAGCGTGCTGCAGGACCGGGGAATACTGCTTGAAGGTTCCCAACGGCCGCGCTTAATCATTGTGGGAAACAAGATCGACAAAGTTCAGGGAAAAGCGAATTTTTCAGCCTGGCAAGAATTGTATCAAGAGAAATTTCAGGCCGAGCCTTTTTGTGCTCTCTCAGATGAACATCTCAGCAAAATCAGGCAGCGCGTGTTCGACGTCCTGAGAATAGTCCGGGTTTACACGAAAGCTCCCGGGAAGAAGCCGGAGGAGAATCCCATTCCTTATGTGCTAAAGCGAGGAAGCACTGTCTTCAATCTGTCAGCTGCTGTACACAAAGATCTGGCGGACAATTTCAAGTTCGCCCGCGTGTGGGGTAAGGCCAAATTCGACGGTCAAATGGTCGA
>JALLOL010000423.1 GCA_027717875.1 Acidobacteria bacterium AH-259-L09
ACGGTATCGCCCCCCAGGATCGTCGCACCCGAATACACGACAACGTTGTCTTCCAGGGTGGGGTGTCTCTTTTTATCGCGCATCGTCCAAACCCCCTCCTTTGGAAAACTCAATGCTCCCAGGGTCACTCCCTGGTAGATCCTAACGTTAGAGCCAATCTCCGTTGTCTCACCAATAACCACGCCGGTCCCATGGTCGATAAAAAAGCGTCGGCCAATTTGGGCGCCGGGGTGGATATCAATCCCACTCGTGCGGTGAGCATATTCTGTCATGATTCGTGGGATCAAAGGGACGCTCAGGCGGTGCAGTTCATGGGCGATCCGGTAGACGGTGAGGGCAAACATCCCAGGATAGCTGAAGATGATCTCATCATAACACTTGGCAGCCGGATCTCCATCCATAGCAGCTTCCACGTCCAGAGCTAGTAATTCTCTTAAGCCTGAAATGGTGCGCACAAACTTCAGACAGACCTCTTCCGATTTTTCCTGGCAGGCTTCGCAGTCCCCATTCACCTCGTGCTCGCAGTTTTGACGGAAGGCTTTGTAGATTTCGTTGCTGAGCTGTTCGTAAACCTCGTACATCAACTCACCAACGTAAGACTCGATGCCGCTCTTGCTGACGTATTCTTTCCCGAAATATCCGGGGAATAAGACAGTGCGCAGCTTACTCAAGATCTTGATAATCACATCCTCGTTTGGGAGAGGCGGTTCCTGAAGGTGGTGAAGACGCAGTTTGGTGTCTTCATAAGTGCGCGTAATTTCGCGGATCACCTCAGGAAGCTCTCCTCGTTTTCTTAAAATTCTGACCATGTCGTTGCCCTCATTACTCGTTCGAGAGTTATAAAGGTTTAGTGGACCAAGGCCCCAGTGTATGATAACGAAGCAATTGACTTCAAAGGAGCATGCCAGTCATGGCGTTGGTTGAAGAACGAAGATTTCCCCTCACCGAACTTTCCGAAGAAGAAAAGCTATTTCAGGAGACTGTAGCCGGCTTCGCACAGGAAAGGATTCGTCCTCATGTGGCCAGTATGGATGAAGAAGGGAAGTTCGATTCGGAAATCATTGAGAAATTTTTCCAGCTCGGATTAATGGGCATCGAGATCCCCGAGTCTCTTGGCGGCGCAGGATCAAACTTCTTTATGTCAATTCTGGCCGTCGAAGAGCTAAGTCGAATCGATGCCTCCGCGGGGGTCATTGTGGACGTGCAGAACACCCTCGTCAACAATGCGATTCTTCACTGGGGATCGGAGGATCAGAAGAAACGCTATTTACCCCGTTTGGCTTCTGAATGGGTGGGGGCCTATGCCCTTTCGGAAGCCGGTTCAGGAAGTGATGCCTTCTCGCTGCGAACCCGGGCCGAGGCAGAGAAAGGCAAATTTGTCCTAAACGGTCAGAAGCTGTGGACCACAAACGGATTGGAAGCCTCACTCTTCATCGTCTTTGCCAACGTGGCTCCTGAAAAGACTTACAAAGGGATCACGGCATTTCTGGTTGAGCGTGATTTTCAAGGTTTTTCTGTTGGAAAAAAAGAGGACAAACTGGGCATTCGAGCGTCCTCCACTTGTGAGCTGATTCTGGAAAACTGCGAGGTTCCACAGTCCAATGTGCTGGGAGAAGTTGGCAAAGGATACAAAGTGGCCATCGAGACCCTCAATGAAGGCCGAATTGGCGTTGGCGCCCAAATGATCGGTCTGGCTAGAGGAGCATTGGAATATGCGATCGAGTATGCCAAGGAACGCCAGGCGTTTGGCCAGCCCATTTCACACTTTCAGGGAGTCCAGTTCCCTCTTGCCGAAATGGCGACCGAATTGGAAGCTGCCAGATTGTTAGTCTACAACGCCGCCCGGTTGAAAGATGCTGGGAAAGATTTCATTAAACAAGCCGCCATGGCCAAGTATTTCAGCTCCCTTGCAGCGGAACGCGTGACTTCCCAGGTCATTGAGATCTACGGCGGTTACGGCTATACCAAGGATTATCCGGTCGAGAAATACTTTCGCGATGCCAAGATCGGCAAAATTTACGAAGGAACCTCGAACATGCAGCTGGCGA
>JALLOL010000424.1 GCA_027717875.1 Acidobacteria bacterium AH-259-L09
ACCCTCGAGATAGATTCCCGGCTCAATGCTGATGACCATATTATCGGCTAAAACATCCGAGCTACCTTTAGCGAGCCAGGGGGCCTCGTGATTTCCCAGCCCAATTCCATGGCCGGTTCGGTGCAGCCGCACCGCTTCTCCCTCATACCCTTCCTGCTGAAGGAAATCGTTGACGGCACCATCCAGTTCACTGCAAGAGATGCCGGGCCGGACTTTCTTGGAGGCGATACGGTGGGCTTGTCTCATCGCCTCGAAAGCCTTCCTGACCTCGGGGGATGGCGGAGCGGTGAAGTAGGTCCGTTCACTCTCGGCCGCATAGCCATTAACCCGGGTGAGCACCAAGGCTACATGCGAGCCTCCCTTCAGCCGATCGCGCAAGTCGGGAACCGAATGGGGTTGTGCGCTGCGAGGGGCTGTCCAGGTCGCCATGGTTACTTTTGTCGCCAACGGCTCCCAGTCGTCGACCTCGCGGATGATCCTCAAGGTGACACCCCTGGTTTGGGCAAAGCCCTCAGCCACGGTGGCACCGTAGTACGAAGCCGCCAGCAGACACCCAACCCCCAGGTCAGCATAGCGAGCCGCACGTCGGATCAGCGCGACTTCGGTGTCGGACTTGATCAGGCGTAACCGTTCGACCAGTGCCTGCATGCGAAGTGTATAGTCCTTCAGCTCTGACGCAATCTCCTGGGGAAGGGTGGGCTCCACTCCGATCTCTTTGGCATCGCCGATCAGCTCATGGAGCCGGTCTGGCCACCCACGGCCAGAAGAGGCCGGATATTCCCAGTAGGTTCGAATGTCCTGTTCCCTGATGTTGTGGGCCTCCTTCATGTGCCCCTCTTCGAGCCTTGGCACCAACAGTCAGGGAGCCTGTCGGGGACGAATCAGAAGAAAGAATGGCCGCTCCAGCGGCTCGAATCCGGCACCGGTCAGGTAGTAGATGCTGTCCAAGGCCGAGACAATGAACAGATCCAGGCCGGCTTCCTCTACGCTGTCCTGGAGCGATTCCATGCGCATTCGATATTCGTCGCTGGAGATTCGCAGCACTTGGCAACCCCCTATTGCTCCTCTGCACCCTCTAAAAAGGCAAAGACCTGCTTTTGGACTTCCTTGTCCTTAAAGATATCTGCGTGCCCGATTTTCGTCTCTATCGAAGAAAAACCTTGAAAGTTCTCTTTCAGGGCCTGAGGCAAAGAGGACGATTCCACTGTCACGGTTCCGTCACCCTCTTCAAAAAATATGCTTGGTGAAACCTCCGGCAAATACTTCCGCAAACCATTCTTATCAAATAGGAGGGAATCCGTATTCTCGTCATGATCCTTCAGCCAGATTGCCTTAGCCAAGGTGGGGGTTCCCTTCCCCCAAATATGTAACAGTTTTGTGGTAAGTCCTTTCGTTTCAAGAGAAGGGCAGTTAATCAATTGCAGAAATCGATGGGCTCTCTCCAATTCGCGTATGGTGAAGTTCTTACGATTTTCAAGAGCCTGTGGGCTGCTCTTCTCGTCCCTCATTAAACCCCATCGATGTTGAATCCAGTATTCAGGATTAAAAATCACATCCGGAATCGGTTTTAAGTCCTCGGATAGGACTTTTGAGTTCTCGAAGAAGGGCAGCAGTTGGTAGGTGGATGGAAAAGAGGAAATCGCCGGGGCTGTCAAAAGTGTCCTATTCAGCCCAAATCTGGTACACCATTGCGTATCCTGAAAACGGATCATCGCGCCCTTGAAGGGGACCCCTGCGAGAACCACTCGATCGATTTTTTGGGCACCATTCCAGGTTTTTGTTGGCAATTCAGCGATAATTTCAGGCTCTTGCATTCCATACCTTAAGTAATAGGTTGTAATAAGGCCTCCCAGACTGTGGGCGATGATCGAGATCGAACGGGTTCCGCTATTAATTAGTTCGTCTACGAGCTGGTCCAGCTTCGCAACAGTTTTGAAATTGTCCCGTCTCCAGTCATAGGAAAAGGAAATGATCTGTGCTTTTCCTTTAAATCGGTCCTCCAGTGTCTCGATAAATGAATCGTAGACATCCACTGTGTAGAGAAGAG
>JALLOL010000425.1 GCA_027717875.1 Acidobacteria bacterium AH-259-L09
AAAAGGCACAAGTGATTTCCCCCGACTTGAGTAGGCGCATTTCCTGGCCGATCGTGAAGCGGCCTTCGCCTTGAACAACATAATAGATCTTGTCATTTCCTTCATGGCTGTGAACTTTCTGCTTCTGGCCAGGTTCCAGGCAGTAGATGTCGCAGAACATTCGCGGGCTCTCAAACAGATTAATCTTTTGCATTTTCTCGGAACTGAATTGAACCACTTTGGTGATCTTTCTTACCTCCATAGGCTGGATTGTAACTTGAACTCGGAGAGTTCGAAATAGGGTCCGTGGTTCATCTGGCGTAGTCGTCTTGCTGGTATGCCCGATTATTGGGTGCCGTGAACCACCTCCCGTTTCTCCTCCAATGCAATACTCTTTCTAGCAGGCACATGCTCTTAGCCATCTTTTCGCCTATTTTCCTTGCAGGTATCCACTGAGAATTAAACATCACATTCGAGATGGGACAAGAGGTAACCTGCTCAATTAAGCATGCGGACGTAGTGCCCATCTTTGAAATCGCTGAAAAAGTAGTCGAGCAGGGGATGTTCAATGGGATCGTGCCCTTCATCCGGCTCGAGGTTTCTTTCAGCAACGTAAGTCATATGCTGCGCGTTGTCTACCAGGACATGGTACCAGGGCTTGTCCTTGGGCGGCCGGCTTTTGGCCATTTGGTCATACCATGCTTCCGTGCCTTGAAAGGTTGCATCGACATCGGCGATGACCCCGCGATAATCAAAGCGCAGATGATGTACGAGCTGACCGATGCTAAATTTGCAGGTAGTCTCAGTCATGAACCTTGAACCACAATATTAGCAGAATTGACTCACGATTAACTTGACGCAGCACTGGCGAACGAATCCAGACTCCTATCCAGTCCAAGCGTCTTCGCTTTTGGTATGTGGGGTCGGTGCTTCAGCATTCCTGGAGACTTTGAGGCCAATGAAGCAAATCTCTCTTGACTAGCCCTCCGGCGTCAGCTTCTTGTGCTCCACCTTGGCCGATTTTCTCTTATGATGCGGTAATGAGAAATGGTCTTGCCGATCAACGGACCCTCTCCAAGCTAGGCTTGACTCGCTGTCAATGCTAAGACTTCAAAGGGGTCAAAGGCAATGGAAATCCGCTGGGGTAAGAATCATGCTCCATCAGATAAACAGTACGGCCCAAGGAAACTTCAGAACAATCTTCATTGTTCCTCTCCTGGCGCCGGCCCTGGATTGCTGGCCCTACTAAGCGTATAACGCAGATAACCGGAACGGCAAAACCCTCGTGTCATGTTCAGGAGGAGTCGAATCAAAAGGTCTTCATGGGGTTGAGATTTGCTCAGGTAATAGCTCGCCAGGGAGCCAAAAACCTTGTCGGAGACGTCCGTTGCCATGATCTCGGAAAATCCAGCTCGCTCCAAATACCGCCGATACTGAGAAATATCATGCCGGTTCTCAGCCGGAATCTGCCAAAATCTTTCCTGTAAGAATCCAAACAGCCTATGCCCAACCTGGTTCGGCCAACGGCCCCGAACCTTTCCTCGAATGATATCCGCCGTCACGAGTAGTCCTCCTGGTTTTAGCACCCGGTATGCCTCCCGAAAGAACTTTTCTCGCGTCTTGAAGTGAAATGCACATTCAAGTGCGAGGACTTTGTCGAAACAGTTGGCGCGAAAAGGGATGGCGACGGCATCCCCCAACTGATAACGGATCACCTCTTGAAGACCCCTGCGACGAATGAGCGCATTTGACTCATTCAGGTGCAAAGGGGTGACATTGATCCCAAAAATCTTCCGACATGCAAACTCCTCTACCCATAAGACAGCTTGCTGCCCAAACCCGAACCCGACATCCAGGACGATGTCCTCAGCCCGAAGCCTTGCCAAGCTGCCCACCTTCCGGACCAACTCATCACAGGCCTCTTCGAGGTTCATATCGGATCGTTCCCAGTACCCGAGGTTCAGGTAACGCTTTCCTTCAGGAATTCCAAGAAGCATGTAAAGACGCCTCGGGTCCTGGGTGAAGAGAAGAGAAAAGGCTGACCTTATTGTGGA
>JALLOL010000426.1 GCA_027717875.1 Acidobacteria bacterium AH-259-L09
ATCTCGATTCGTTCCATCGAAGAACAGGGCAGGGATCGTATGCTCTCCCCCCGGCTGGCCTTCCTTGAAAGGCTCCGCTGGTCTCCCAACGGAAGCGCCTTGCTGGTCAGCGGCAGCGACGGCCGCGGCCGCGGCGGTCTGTTCCAGGTCGATGCGCAAAACGGAGATGTGACCCCTATCGTGCGTGACAGGTCAGTGAGTTTCAGGGGCCTCGAGGGGGTGTGGTCCGCTGACGGGAAGGCGATCTTCTACGTGTACCAGGATGAAAAAAGGGGCTCGGAGATCCGTCGGCGAGATCTCGAAAGCGGCGAGGAGCGGCTTTTTTACCGACCGAAGCGTCCCGCCCGCCTTTATCAGTTGGCCCTGTCGCCCGACGGAAAGCGGTTGGCGTTCGCCTCGAACGAAGGTGGCGGGCCGGCTGGGACCCTGTTGGTGATGCCCGTTGCGGGTGGAGATCCTCGCCAACTGCTTAGAGCACGGAATGGGGAACTGAGCGGGGTGGAGTGGATGCGGGATGGGAGACACTTGCTTGTTAGTGCTCCCAATAAGCCGATACCGGCGCTCTGGCGAGTCTCCATGAACGGAGGGCAACCGCGGAAGCTGCCGCTTTCCCTGGATCGGCAAGGTGGAGTCAGGCTTCATCCCCGCGGGCGACAGATCGCTTTCACCGCGGGAAAGACAAGGTCCGAAGTCTGGGTCCTGGAGAACTTCTTGCCCGAGCTCCGGGCAGGCCGCTGAGGCCGAAGCCGTGAGGCAAAATCGATGTTAGCGCCATGCATGCCGGCGATTTTCCTCTTGTCCCTGCTCGCGGCGCAGTCTCCCGCGGAGGCAGCGAAGAAGTTGAGGGTTCCCCTGGGGCTCGATGCCTACATGCCCATCCCGGAGGACAACCTTCTCACGCCGGAGAAGGTGTCGCTTGGGCAGCGGCTGTTTCTGGACAAGCGGCTGTCTCGAGATCAAAGCATCTCCTGCGCTACGTGCCATGAACCTGACCGAGCTTTCACAGACGCCAAAGCGGTCGCTGTCGGTGTTTTCGATCGCAAAGGCCCCCGTGGAACCCCTACGATTGTGAACCGCGCCTACGGCAAGGCTTTCTTTTGGGACGGCCGTATCCGAACCCTCGAAGAGCAGGTGCTGCAGCCGATTCTCGCTCAAAAGGAAATGGACATCACAGTTGAGGAAGTAGTAGCCCGATTGAAGGAGTCTGATCGCGATCGGCGGGAGTTTCAAGATGTGTTTGGCCGCGAGATTAACCCTGTTGACCTGGCGCGAGCGCTAGCCAGTTATTTGCGAACTATCTTGTCGGGCGACTCGCCCTATGACCGCTATATCAACGGCGACCGCAACGCCCTGTCCGAGCAAGCCCGCCGGGGTTTGCGCATCTTTCGCGGCAAAGGGAATTGCACCGACTGCCATTTGGGGCCGAACCTCACAGACGAGCGATTCCACAACACTGGCGTCGCTTGGCGCGACGGTCGCTTTGTCGACCCTGGCCGGTACGCCGTTACTCAAAATGAGCGAGACCGAGGCAAGTTCAAGACGCCCACGCTGCGTGAAATCGCTCGAACGGCTCCTTATATGCACGATGGCAGCCTGGCCAGGCTGGAGGACGTGGTTAAGTATTACGACAGGGGCGGGAATCGCGCCCCTAATCTGGACTCCGATCTACATCCCTTGAATCTGAAGCGCGACGAAAAAAGGGCGCTGGTTGTCTTTCTCGAAGCGCTCAGCGGTACAATCCGCGAAGGCCTGTGACCGATCAGCAGGATAAGCGGCGAGAGATGGTGAGAGCGCGATCGGTTGTTGTAGCGTGTGGCGCATTCTTGCTGTGCGGCGCCCTGCTTGTAGTTGGCGCCCAAACCGGCGGCGGCGACCCAAAACTCTTGGAACACATGCGTGCAGGCGTAAAGGCCCGCGAAGAGCACCGATTGGAAGACGCCGCCCGTGAATTCGAGGCCGCCGCGCGCATCGCCCCCCACGCGGCGGAGATTTACGCCAATCTCGGCTTGGTTCGGCACCGGCAGGGAAA
>JALLOL010000427.1 GCA_027717875.1 Acidobacteria bacterium AH-259-L09
TGGGCCATGCGTGAAGAAATCATCAGCAAGAGGGATTCAATGCTAAGTCGCCGGCAGATTCTTTGGCAAAGGCCCGTCACAACTGGCTTTCCAGCACTTTCCAAAAATGGACCGGACAGCAGTGATTAGCGACGGATGAATCTTGAGCCGTTTCAATATAGGCTGTTGTGCACTACTAAACAATCGGCACTCCAGATAAGCGAAGGTACTCCCAATACGTTTATTTTCGGCTTCGCAACTGGCGGAGGCACGATACCGTCCACCACGACGACCACCAGCACCACAAGCACTACGACGACCAGTACAACTACTCAAACCACCACGACCACTTCCACGAGCACTACGACCTCGACGTCAACCACCACTACAACGACGATTCCTCCAGTCCTGGCTGTGGAAAACACATCGGCCGCTCCGGGCAGCACGGTGAGCGTTCCGGTCACACTCTCAGAGGGTAGTGGGATTGCCGCTATGGAGTTGATCTTCAATTATGATTCGACGCTGCTTAGCTTCCCGGAGGGAGGGTCTGTCACGGCAGCGGATCTGCTCACCGACCATAGCATCACCTTCAATGGGGCAACGCCGGGTCAGGTCAGCATGGCCATTGTGTCGTTTACGCTTTTCAGCTTCAATGCAGGTTCAGGCACGGTGGTGCTGCTACCTCTTGAGGTCGACACCTTGGCCACACCGGGGACTCAGACGCTACTGACGTTGAAGGGTGTGACGGCTGCGGATACCAGTGGGAACGTGTACTCCAAGCTTGGCAATTTCCATTGCCTTTCACCCCCTAAAGGTCTACCATCTACAAAGTCCCCCAGAAACTGGAACGAGCATGCTGGTAGCTGATCTAAGAGAATCTCTGAATGAGCAGGAACTAGAAAATTTGCTGCTGTTGAGAGGTGTCGAGCTTGAATCCGTTCTGGGTCTCCTCGAAGATTGCCCGGTGCAGGAGTTAAACAGAGGCGAGGTGCTGATTCGCAAAGGGGGACCCAATCACTTTCTTTATCTGCTCCTTTCCGGCCGTTTACGCATCCACCTTAAACTGACACTGGACCCGATTGTAGTACTGGAATCTGGAGAGGTCGTCGGTGAACTCTCGCTCATCGATGGGCAGCCAACCTCGGCCTATGTGGTCGCTGACGAGAATTGCCGCCTGCTGGTACTGGACGAAAAAACCATGTGGTCCCTTTTTGATTCTTGCCCTAAAGTCGCCCTCAATCTCTTATTTGTCCTCGCTCGGCGTTTACGTCACGGGGATTCTCTTATTTTGAGAAGCCAACAATTACAGCGTGAATATGCACGGTACGCCGTTCTCGATGCCCTGACCGGTCTGTATAACGGTCGCTGGCTAGACAATGTGCTCCCCCGACAAATCGAACGCTGTAAGAAGGGTGACTTGGCGCTCTCCTTGCTGCGAATGAGAATAGATCGTTTCAAGAGCTATAAGAACATTCAGGGACCTCTGGCTGGGGATCGCGCGCTTTATACCGTCGCATGGACTCTACGAAAGACCCTGCGTCCAGGGGAGATGATCGCACGCTACAGGGAAGACGAGTTCATCGTCCTGTTGCCGGACACGGATGCCTCCACTAGCCAGAAGCTCGGCGAGCGCCTGCGTGAGAAGGTAGCTGAGACCAAAGTATACAGCTTAGATCGGAGTCCCCTCCCCCCTGTTACTATCTCGGTTGGGGTGGCTCAAATGACCGCGGAGGATACGCCTGAAGCCTTCGTCGGCGCAGCCAATCAGGCATTAGGTGATGCCAAAGAAAGCGGGGGCAACCGGGTATTTAAAGCCGACCGTCCCTCCTAATTTGGTGGGATCACGCTTATCAATCTGGCGTGCCAATTTTCATTGCCTTCCACCCCCTAAAGTCTTAGCATTTAGCTCAAGACTTTCCCTTCGAGCTAGAGGTGAACGTTGGCCCGGGCACGACCGTTTCCAAAGGTTTTGGATTCTGTTGCGCTCGACCTAATTATTCGCTGAAACTGATCTTTTAGGTCGCAAGGATGAAGACAAAGTT